>CACWOA010000030.1 GCA_902762395.1 uncultured Ruminococcus sp. | reverse complement strand
AACCCGTCAAAATGGAACAGGAAAAAGAAGTGCTTCCGCCGGAAGAGGAGGAAACGGAGGAAGAATTAACGGAAATCAACTGGCAAATGCAGGTGATCTCCATCATTTTCAGCGCGATTTCGCTGCTGCTTCTGTTTCTGATTGTTTTTGAAGGGGAAAGCCTGTGGACAGTGATACATAATTTCCTTTTCGGAATCTTCGGGAATATGGTGATTCTGTGGGATGTACTCCTTGTGATTTTCGGGTATATGTACGCCAAGCAGAAGCACGACGATTTTATCCTTGAAATCGCCCGCGTGGGGGCGGGACTGATTGTGTTTGTGGATATTTTCAACTATATTCTGATTCAGTCCAACGGATACCGCGACGTTTACAACGAGCGGACGTATGGAATTCTCGACCTGATCCCGCAGATCTACCATGACGGCAGGCAATTGGGCGGCACAGGGCTGATCAGCGGCATGGTCGGGGAATTGCTGCTGGAGCTTTTCGGAAAAATAGGTGGTCTGATTATCACCGGACTGGTGATTTTAGCCTTGATTATGCTGCTTTCGCACACGACGCCCTTTGCACTGATTGATAACACCAAAAAGTCCATTAAGAAAGGCTGGAAAGCACTGCGGTTTCTTTTCAGCGAGGAAGGACTGGAAATGCTCCGTAAAAAATGGGAGGATTTCACGTCGGATGAGGACGGAGAAAGCTATGTTGACGACTATTACACCGTTGATGACGGCGAAATCGAATATGAGGTAGCGCCGGAGGAACCTTTTGGCACGGAAGTGACAGAGGCCGCCGGAGCAGCGGAAGATAATGTGGGGGCGGAATCCCCGGAAGGCAGCCGTCTCGACCAGAGCGTGGAAGACATCATCAACAAGGTTTCGCTGAAGAAGAAGAAAAAGAAAAGCAAAGCGGAAGAATTGCAGGAACAGACCGAAGCCTTTGCCAAGCAGGTGGATTCCAGCGAATCCGCCGAGACGCAGGAGTGGGAGAGGGAATACCAATATCCCCCGGTCAGACTGCTGATTGCTCCCAAAAATACCAACGAATCGGACGACAGGCGCGAACTGACCGAGACGGCGGAAAAACTGATTACCACATTGGCGGAATACGGCGTAAAGGCTTCCATCACCGATATCAGCCGCGGTCCGACGGTAACCCGCTACGAACTCAACCCCGCTCCCGGCGTGAAAATCAATAAAATCACCAATCTTTCCAACGACATTGCGCTGCGTCTGGCGGCCCAGTCCATCCGCATCGAAGCGCCCATTCCCGGCAAGCCGGCCGTCGGCATTGAAATCCCCAACCAGAACAAGCAGATGGTGCGCATCCGTGAAATTCTCGGCTCGAAGCAGTTTGCGGAGGCAAAAGGCGCGCTCACCGTGGCGCTTGGCAAGGATATCGAGGGCAATATCGTGCTATGTGACCTGAGCAAAATGCCCCATTTGCTCATCGCCGGTTCCACCGGTTCGGGTAAATCCGTGTGTGTCAACTCGATGCTGATGAGCCTTCTCTATAAATATTCGCCCAAAGAGGTGCGCATGGTGCTGATCGACCCGAAATCGGTGGAATTCGATATGTACAACGGCATTCCTCATCTGCTGGTTCCGGTGGTGTGCGAACCCAAGAAAGCGGCAGGCGCGCTGCAATGGGCGGTAAGCGAAATGCTCAAGCGCTACGGCATGCTTAAAGAGCACGGCGCGCGCAATATCGACAATTACAACCGCATAGCGGAGGAAACGGGAGAGTTTGAGAAGCTCTGCCGCATTGTGATCGTCATCGACGAAATGGCCGACCTCATGATCGCCTCGCCCAAAGAGGTGGAGGACGCGATTGCCCGACTGGCCGCCATGGCGCGCGCGGCGGGTATGTACATGGTGCTTGCTACCCAGCGTCCGTCGGTTGACGTTATCACGGGTACCATCAAAAACAATATCCCCAGCCGTATCGCGCTGGCGGTTTCCTCGCAGATTGACTCCCGCACCATTCTCGACGAGGGCGGCGCGGAGAATCTGATCGGCTACGGCGATATGCTCTATCACCCGATGGGCTCCAGCAAGCATACCCGTGTGCAGGGGTGTTTTGTGGACGATATAGAAGTGGACCGCGTCATCCGGTTTGTCAAGCGGAACGGCTCCGCGGAATACGACGACAGCATTGCCGACGAGATCGAGCGCAATTCCATGGATAACGCGGGGGAGAGTACGGCGGAATTCGACGGCAAGGATGAATTCTTTGACAAGGCGGTCGAGGTTGTCACCGAAGCGGGGCAGGCTTCCACCTCCATGCTCCAGCGTCGTCTGGGCGTGGGCTACGCCCGCGCGGGTCGGATTATCGACCAGCTTGAGGAACAGGGAATCATCGGACCTTATGAAGGTTCCAAGCCGCGCGCGGTGCTGATTACCCGTACCCAGTGGCTGGAAATGACCATGAGCAAGCTGCCGGCGGGCAAAAACGATCCGCTGGTGCGCAGCCACAGCGAGTTTGCCTCCCAGACGCTTGACGCCGGACACGAGGAAATCACCGCCCGTCAATCGGAATTCTTCAACGCGCAGGAGGAAGATGACGAGGACGAGACAGCTTATGAATTCATGGAAGATGCCGAAGATATCGGGGATATCAGGGATATCGAAGATATCGAAGAAACCCAAGACAATGATACCCTTTCCGGCAATGCGTCAGATCAAAATGATGATAAATTTGTCTACAAAGGCGCTTCCACTCCGGCGAGAGATCTGACGATGTTCTTTGATGACGAAGACAATGACGAGGACGATGACGAAGACATTGCCGAAGACGATGACGAAGGAATTATCGAAGACGATGACGAAGGCATTGCCGAAGACATTGACGAAGGCATTGTCGAAGACGATGACGAAGACAGCGGCGATGACGCCGAAGCGCAGGAGAAAGCGCCTGTTGTCAAAGATTTTACATCTTTTCTGACCAAGGGAGGAAGTGACGCCCGGAAAAATCAGGCGGCTCCGTCCGATTCCTTTGACGATACAGAGGATGACGTAGACGACGGGGAAGATGTGTATGAAAAGACGCTGCCTGTCGTCCGTGATTTCACCGCGTTCTTTGACGATGCGCAGCCGTCGGAGGATATTCCCCCGTGGGAAGACAGCGCGGAGCAGACGTCGTCCGCAGAGACGCCAGCCGTTACCGCAGGAGAAGAAAACGACTTGTCTGATTTTGAGGATTACGACGACGACGATATTCTTTCGGCTCCGTGGGTCAGAAAAATTTAAGAAAAGCGAGGGAAGTAACGTGGCGTTTTTACCGATTTCACAGGAGGATATACGGCAGCGCGGCTGGGATTATGTGGACTTTGTCTATGTTTCGGGCGACGCTTATGTCGATCATCCCAGCTTCGGCGTTGCCATCATCTCGAGAGTGCTGGAAGCGAAGGGCTACCGCGTAGCGATATTGCCGCAGCCGGATTGCGGGAATATCGAAGAATTTCGCCAGTTCGGCAAACCGCGACTTGCCTTTCTCATTACGGCGGGCAACATCGACTCGATGGTAGCGCATTACACCGCCGCCAAGAAAAAACGCAGCGAGGACGCGTTTTCCCCCGGCGGCAAACCGGGCAGGCGCCCCGACCGCGCGACGGTGGTCTACAGCCGGCTCTGCCGGCAGGCTTATCCCGATGTACCGATCATCCTCGGCGGTCTGGAAGCCTCGCTGCGGCGGTTTGCCAATTACGACTACTGGGACGATGAGGTCAAGCCATCCGTTCTGATCGAGTCGGGTGCGGATATTCTCTCCTACGGCATGGGCGAATATTCCATGACCGAGATCGCGGGCCGTTTGAATGCGGGAGAAGATGTTTCCTCCATTACGGATGTGCGCGGCACCTGCATTGCGGTGCCGGTGGAGGAATATGTGCCGTCCTCCGTGGCGGAATGTCCGTCCTTTGAGCGGGTGCGTGAGTCCAAGCGCGAATACGCCGTATCCTGCCGCATCGAGCAGGACGAACAGGACGCGGTACACGGTCGAAAGGTAATTCAGCGCCACGGCGACAGGATTCTGGTGCAGAATCCCCCTATGCGTCCCATCACGACCGAGGATTTTGACTGGGTCTATGAACTGCCTTATGAGCGCACCTATCATCCGGTTTACAAAGCGCAGGGCGGCGTTCCCGCCATCAAAGAGGTGGAGTTTTCCATCATCCACAACCGCGGCTGTTTCGGCGCTTGCGCTTTCTGTTCGCTGGCGTTTCACCAGGGGCGGCAGGTGTCCACTCGCAGCATCGACTCGGTGGTCAGGGAAGCGGAAATGCTCACGCACAAGCCGGGATTCAAGGGCTATATCCACGATGTAGGCGGACCGACTGCCAATTTCCGCATCCATTCCTGCAAAAAGCAGGAGAAGGCGGGTATGTGCCGCGGCGGACGGCGCTGCCTTGCGCCGGAACCCTGTCCCGCGTTGCAGGTCGATCACAGCGAATTTCTTGAAATGCTGCGGCGTGTGAGAGCTTTGCCGGGGGTAAAGAAGGTGTTTGTGCGCTCCGGCATCCGCTTTGACTATATGATTCTGGAAAAAGACCCGGAGGTCATGCGGGAGCTGGTGGAGTTTCACGTCAGCGGTCAGCTCAAGGTCGCGCCGGAGCATTGCTCCACGCAGGTGCTTGACAAGATGGGAAAGCCGCATTTTGAAGTGTACAAGCGTTTTGCCAAAAAATTCTATCATATCACCGAGGAAGTCGGCAAAAAGCAGTATCTGGTGCCGTATCTGATGAGTTCCCATCCCGGCAGCACCGTCAACGACGCGATCGAGCTGTCCCTTTTCCTCAAAAAGGAGCGTCTTCATCCGGAGCAGGTGCAGGATTTCTATCCCACACCCGGCACGATTTCCACCTGCATTTTTTACACGGGACTCGATCCCTACACGCTCGAAAAGGTGTATGTCCCCCGCACGCCGCAGGAAAAGGCGCTGCAAAGGGCGCTGCTGCAATATTTCCGCCCGGAAAATCACGATATTGTGGAGCAGGCGCTCATCCGCGCGGGACGCGCCGACCTGATCGGGACGTCTCCCGAATGCCTGATAAAACCTTCCGCGAAATACCGTCAGTCAATGCAGAACATGGCGGGCAGCGTCAGGAACGGCAAAAACGCAAAAGGCGCCAAAGGAGGCAGCCGTCCGAATCATAACGCAGACAGGACAAAGAGAAGTCCGATACGCAATGTTCATAAAAAGAAAGGCAAATAAATCCATGAGATTCCCACACATCAAAAGAAGCAAGTCCCTGCTGACCGCCGTTTGTCTGGTTTTGTCCGGCGTCATGCTCACACTGTCTGCCATGACAGGCTGCACGCCGGAAGAGGTGGACGAATGGCTGGAGCTGGTTTTCGGCAGAAACAATTATCAGACCATCGGCGACACGCTCGAGGGGGAAGCACACCTCAAAATGCACGTCATCGACATCGGACAGGGCGACGCCACGCTGATACAGTGCGGCGACAAGAACGTGCTGATCGACTGCGGTGAAAACGGCATGGGCGAGACGGTGCTGGACTATCTCAACAGAATCAGAGTGACCCATCTCGACTGGCTGATCGGCACGCATCCCCATTCCGACCACATCGGCGGCATGGATACAGTCATCAAAAGCGATCTGACCATCGACAACATGATGATGCCCCAGACGTCTGAGGAAATGACCCCCACCACCAGGACCTACACGGAAGTGCTGGAGGCCGCCAAGAAAAAGAAGCTGAAAATCACACGCCCCACGCCGGGGAAGGAATATGATCTGGACGACGTGACAATGCTGGTGCTGTCTCCCGCAAAGAAGGCAAAATACACCGATCTCAACGATTATTCGATTGTACTGAAATTCACCTACGGGGACATCTCCATTCTCACCTGCGGCGACGCGACCAAGACAGTGGAGCGCCAGCTCATTACGCTGGACTACGATCTCAGCGCCCAGATTTACAAAGTCTCTCATCACGGCGGCAAGGAATCCAATACCGAAGCCTTTTTGGCGGAGGTCAATCCGACGTATTGCGCCATTTCCTGCGGACGGGACAACCCATACGGACATCCCAAGGAAGTGGTGCTGGAGCGTCTTGCCAACATTGGCTGTCAGGTGAACCGCACCGATGTGGACGGCGATCTGCTGTATGAAACCGACGGCAAGAATATTGCCGTGACATTTTCCAAATAAATGAAAGAATCAAAAGGAGCTTTCTATCATGAGACATTTGACAGTTGACCGTATCGACGGTATTTACGCGATCTGTGAAGACAAGGACCGCAAGATGTTTGCCATTCCCACAGCGGAGCTTCCCGCGAATGTGCGGTCGGGCGACAAGCTCGATATTGACGACGAGGGCGTGATTTCCGTCAATGCCGAGGCAACCGCCGCGGCCCGCGCGGATGTGAGAGCCAAGGAGAATCAGCTTTTCAAAAATGACTGATATTGTTTACGGAATCATAGCGCAAACAAATTGCAAAAAAAATTTTACAGAGTTTTCCACAGCGGCAAAAGCTGAACGCTACGGCTTTTGCCGCTGTTTTGCACGGATTTTTAAACAGGTGAAAATCAATATATGGGGAGTTTTGCACTTGCATTTCCATATATGTTGTGTTATAATAGGCGAGGCACTAAAGAGGGGTGCTTCCGGAATGCCGCTGTACGCGGCTTTTCGTATGGAATGTCAGTCAATGGCGGACAACTGTTTTCCACCATTGCCCGAGGAACGGAAACCAAAAGAGGAGTGATCAGTTTGTCAGAGAGTCCGGAGTATATTGTAAAACGGAGCGGACAAAAAGTGACGTTTAACGCCGCGAAAATTCGCGACGCGATCAGAAAGGCGGGCAACGCGGTTGCCGACGAGGAGATTACCGAGGAAAAGGTGGTCAGCCTGACCAATCAGGTACTCGAAAAAATCCCGAAAAATTCTGTGCCGACGGTGGAACAGGTGCAGGACATCGTGGAGGAAGTGCTGATTGCCAACGATCTGCCCAAGACATCCAAAGCCTACATCCTTTACCGCGCGGAGCGCAGCAAGCTGCGTCAGACCGAGAAGGATTTGATGGACATCTTCAAGTCGCTGACCTTTGTGGATGCCAAGGATTCCAATATCAAGCGT
This sequence comes from uncultured Ruminococcus sp., assembly GCA_902762395.1. GTDB lineage: Bacteria > Bacillota > Clostridia > Oscillospirales > Acutalibacteraceae > RUG762. Next base: position 4,772 of record CACWOA010000030.1, on the reverse strand, counting down.
GAGAACGCCAACATTGACACTGATACCGCGATGGGAACCATGCTGAAATACGGTTCCGAAAGCGCGAAGTATTTCGTTGACAACAACATCCTTGACAAATACATTGCGGATGCGCACAACGCGGGCGATATCCACATTCACGACAAGGATTTTTACCTTCTTACCGAAACCTGCTGCCAGATTGATCTTCTCAAGCTCTTTAAGGACGGTTTTTCCACAGGTCACGGTCATCTTCGCGAGCCGATGAGCATCGCCAGCTATTCCGCGCTCGCCTGCATTGCGATTCAGGCGAACCAGAACGAAATGCACGGCGGTCAGGCGGTACCCAACTTCGATTATTCCATGGCGCCCGGCGTGGCGAAAACCTTTGTCAAGGAATATTTCAAGGCGCTCGCGCTGTATCTGCAATACCGCTACGACGTCAGCGAACAGGAGGCAGAGGCGGCCGCTTCCGCGCTGGAAAACGAGCTGCCGCCCGAAACCGTCACGCTTTCCAACGAGCAATTGCTGGAAGAAAAGCTGATCGCGATGAAAGCGGAGGGCAGGCTGCCCGACGTGATGAACGCTCTGACGGAGGATGAACTCAAAAAGCTCAACGCCGGCACATTTGAGACCGCTTACAGGGAAACCGACAAGGCGACCTTCCAGGCAATGGAGGGCTTGATTCATAACCTCAACACCATGCATTCGAGAGCCGGTGCGCAGGTGCCGTTCAGTTCGATCAATTACGGTACCGACACGTCTCCCGAAGGCAGAATGGTGATGAAGAATCTGCTGAAAGCGACCGACGCGGGTCTGGGCAACGGCGAGACGCCGATCTTTCCGGTGCAGATCTTCAAGGTCAAGGAAGGCGTGAATTTCAACAAGGAAGACCCCAATTACGACCTGTTCCGTCTGAGCTGCAAGGTGAGCGCCAAGCGGCTGTTCCCCAATTTCAGCTTCCTCGACGCCCCCTTTAATCTGCAATATTACAAGCCGGGCGATTACAACACCGAAGTCGCTTACATGGGCTGCCGTACCCGCGTGATGGGCAATGTACATGACCGTTCGCGCGAAACCACCTGCGGCAGAGGCAACCTCAGCTTCACCACCATCAATCTGCCCCGTATCGGCATCGAGGCAAAGGGCGACTGGGATTTGTTCTACAACCTTCTTGACTCCCGCATTAATCTGGTCATCAACCAGTTGCTGCACCGTTTTGAGATCCAGTGCGGCAAAAAGGTCAGAAATTACCCCTTCCTCATGGGACAGGGCGTGTGGATTGACAGCGACAAGCTCGGCATTGACGATTCCGTGGCGGAGGTGCTCAAGCACGGCACACTGAGTATCGGTTTTATCGGTCTGGCGGAAACGCTCAAAGCCATGACCGGCAAGCACCACGGCGAAAGCGAAGAAAGCTATCAGCGCGGACTGGAAATCATCCGTTATATGCGCGAACGCATGGACAGGGAATCCGCCGAGAGAGGGCTGAACTTCACCCTGCTGGCCACCCCGGCGGAAGGACTGAGCGGTCGGTTTGTCAAGATTGACAATAAGAAGTACGGCAGCATCGAGGGCGTGACCGACCGCGAATATTACACCAATTCCTTCCACATACCGGTCTATTACAATATTTCCGCGTTCAAGAAGCTGCGCCTCGAAGCGCCGTTCCACGCATACTGCAACGCGGGTCATATCAGCTATGTGGAGCTGGACGGCGATATGTGCAACAATATCGACGCGTTTGAAACCGTCATCCGCTATATGAAGGAAGTCGGCATCGGCTACGGCTCCATCAATCATCCGGTGGATCGCGACCCGGTCTGCGGCTACACGGGTGTCATCAACAATTGCTGCCCGCGCTGCGGCAGACGCAGCGGTGAAGGCGTATCCGTGATCACGCTCAAAGAGCTGAGAAGAAAGTTCCCCAATATGCCGCATTTTGTAGGCATTGAATAATCCGATTTTTTTACAATTTTTTCAGGAGGTAATGGATTATGAATGAACAGGTAACCAATGAAAAGACCGTCGGCGAAGGCGTAGCTTTCGAGAGAATCCGCCGCATTACAGGCTATCTGGTGGGTACAGTGGATCGTTTCAACGACGCCAAGCGCGCCGAGGAAAGCGACAGAGTCAAGCATAGCCTGAACGCTTCCGACGACAAGTAATAATTGTGAGATATTTGTTAAAATCTTCCCTTTGCTATTGACATTTTGGGAAGAACGCAATATAATCTTAAAAAAAAGAAACCGTTGAAGCGGAGATAACGGCAATCATGCCTTTCCAGAGAGCCCGCGCTGCTGAGAATCGGGCAAGAAACAGGTTGTCAAATGGACCGCTGAGGGCGCAGGGCAACAGGCGAATCATTCGCCCCAGTATCCTGCGACGCTGCAGGCAGGCGTCATTTGCCGGGGATATGCTGGTATCCCGCTAAGCGCACGGAGCGTTCCGTGAATCAAGGTGGCACCGCGGATATTTGTAGTGGAAATATTCGTCCTTGACAAAAGTGTTTGTTTCTTTTGTCAAGGACGTTTTTTATGCCCATTGAAAAACTCCCTTTGACGTAAGAAACCGTCGAGGGAGTTTTTTATTTTTGCAAAGGAGGGGCATTCATGCATTTTTTACCAAGCCTTGAAGACGCTAAGAAAATCGCGGCGACGGGGCAATACAATGTATTGCCTGTGAGCTGTGAGCTTCTGTCCGATTTTACCACCCCCATTGAAACCATGCGGATCCTCAAAAACATATCCACCCACTGCTACCTGCTCGAATCGGCGCAGCAGGGCGAAAAATGGGGACGCTACACCTTTATGGGCTACGACCCGAAGATGGAGATCACCTGCATCGACGGTCATCTGAAAGCAGGGGATTTCCGTATCACCACCGACAATCCTTCCGATTATCTGCGGCAGCTTCTCGCTAATTACAAAAGCCCCCGTCTGGATTATCTGCCCTCCTTCACGGGCGGTCTGGTGGGATATTTTTCCTACGATTATTTAGGCTACAGCGAACCGACCGTGCGCCGGGAGGTGGAGGACACGGAGGCATTCAAGGACGTTGACCTCATGCTGTTCGACAAGGTGATCGCCTTTGACCATATGCGGCAGAAAATCATTCTGATGGTCAACATCCGGCTGGAAGACGCGGATGTCGGCTACAACAAGGCGGTGCTGGAGTTGAAACAACTCGCGGCACTGCTGCGGCACGGTGACAAAAAGAACGAACCCGGCGGAAAGCTGCTGGGCAAGGTCACGCCGCTGTTTAACAGGGAGCAATTCTGCGGCATGGTGGAGAAAGCCAAGCACCACATCCGTGAGGGCGATATTTTCCAGATCGTGCTGTCCAACCGCCTGTCCGCGCCCTTTGAGGGCAGCCTGCTCAACACCTACCGCGTGCTGCGCACCATCAATCCCTCGCCCTATATGTTCTATTTTTCCGGCACCGACGTGGAGGTGGCGGGCGCGTCACCCGAAACGCTGGTCAAGCTGGAAAACGGCGTGCTGCACACATTCCCCCTTGCCGGAACCCGTCCCAGAGGCAAGACCGACGAGGAAGACAAAGCGCTCGAAGCCCAATTGCTGGCGGACGAAAAGGAACTGGCGGAACACAATATGCTGGTGGATCTCGGGCGCAACGATTTAGGCAAAATCAGTCGGTTCGGCACCGTGGAGGTGGAAAAGCTCCACTCCATCGAGCGCTATTCCCACGTCATGCACATCGGCTCCACCGTTCGCGGTGAGATTCGGGAGGACAAGGACGCGCTCGACGCGATTGAGGCGGTGCTTCCTGCGGGAACCCTTTCCGGCGCGCCCAAGATTCGCGCCTGTCAGCTCATCGGCGAGCTGGAAAACAACAAGCGCGGCATTTACGGCGGCGCCATCGGCTACATCGACTTTACCGGGAATATGGACACCTGCATCGCTATTCGCATTGCCTATAAGAAAAACGGCAAAGTCTTCGTCCGCAGCGGCGCGGGGATTGTGGCGGATTCCGTACCCGAAAAGGAATACCAGGAATGCATCAACAAGGCGAAGTCCTGCCTGAAAGCGCTCGAACTGGCACAGGAGGCGGAAGAATGACACTGCTTATCGACAATTACGACAGCTTTTCCTACAATCTCTACCAGCTCATCGGGAGCATTGACCCGGATATCAAGGTCATCCGCAACGACGAGATGACCGTCCGCCAGATCAGGAAATGTAAGCCGTCCCACATCATTCTCTCGCCCGGTCCCGGTCGTCCGGAGGACGCGGGTATCATCATAGAAGCGGCGCGCACATTGGGGAAGGAGATTCCCCTGCTCGGCGTGTGTCTCGGACATCAGGCAATCTGCGCGGCGTTCGGCGCGACGGTCACCTATGCCAAGGAGTTAATGCACGGCAAGCAGTCGGAAGTGACCTTTGATTTACAATGCCCCTTGTTTGCGGGATGTCCGTCAGCGGCTCCCGTTGCGCGTTACCATTCCCTCGCGGCGGACGCGTCCACGCTGCCTGACTGTCTGTCAGTCACCGCCTCGACGACCGACGGGGAAGTGATGGCGGTGCAGCACACGCAGTATCCCATTTACGGCGTGCAGTTTCACCCCGAATCCATTATGACCCCCGACGGAAAAACCATGCTTGCTAATTTTTTAAATATACAACCATTAGGCGATTGTAAAAGTAAATGAAAAAAGAAGAAAAGCGAAGCGCAATTAGCGAGCGAATGCGAGCGCGGGGTCCAGGGGACTGGTTCCCTGGCAGGGGTCTGCCGATGAATGACAAGCATTCATCTCGGCGGCGCCACCAGCGGGG
>CACWOA010000029.1 GCA_902762395.1 uncultured Ruminococcus sp. | reverse complement strand
ATCCGTCCATGAAAAAAATGTATAAGAAAAAAGCAAACAAAGCGCTCAAATATGTCGGGAATATGCTCGATGACGTGCAGGACCTGTTGAAATAAGATGCTGAAGCGACGCATCCTTTTATTCCCCGTGTGTGTGCTGCTGTCCGTCTGTCTTTGCGCCTGTGTGGATGACCACAAGGGTGTGCCGAACCCGGCGCAATCGCAGCCGCAGTCGGAAACTGCACAAAGCAGCACCGCTGACAGCAGTTCCAGCAGCACCGCCAACACCGAAGTTGCACAGTCAACGGAAATTGCGCTGGACGACCCGCTGACGCTCGGCGCCATTTTGCGCGGCAGCCCCGACGACAGCTTTCCAAGCGGACTTGCGCCGCTGCCTCAAGTGCAGTATGCTGTGCCGGATCCCGACAACCGACGCGGCCTTTCCACCGCAAAAAAAGAGCATTCCCACGGGCCGGCCAGCGGCGGCAAAGCGCATGACACGGTGGAAGCGTTTCAGGACATGTTTGACCGTTTCGGCGCGCTGACGCTGGACCGCACCGACACAGACAACGTGCTGTATCTGACCTTTGACTGCGGGTGGGAATATGAGAATCTCACCGCACGTGTGCTTGACACCCTGCGTGAAAAGCAGGTGCCGGCGGCGTTTTTCTGTACCCTCGATCACATCAAAAAGCAGCCGGCGCTGATTGCGCGGATGATTCGGGAGGGCCACATTGTGGGCAACCATTCCGACACGCATCCGTCCTTTCCTTCCATCAGCCGCACACAGATGGTCAAGGAAATTGCCGACACCGAAAACTATTGTGAGGTACATAAAGAGACATACGACGCGAGAGGACTGCACTACAACAAGGATGCGGAGCGGTGGCTGCAACTGATCGCGGCGACAGAGGCCGCGATGCAGGCGCGTTATCTCCGGGAGCTGGACGGGAAGGGCGACGCGGCGGCATTCCGGTCGGCGTGCTTCTCACTGTTTTCGCTCAAAAATCTGTCTTTTGATCCGGTCAATCAAATTGACGGGAAAAAAGATATCCCCGACTGGATCGCGCGGTTCAATGAGTACGCGGGACAGTCGGGGATCACGGTGTACGCTGTTGACATCGACAGTAACAGCTATGTGATAGGCGCGGCGCCTATTGCGGATTACGCGCAAGCGGCGGAAACGGCAGGCGAAGTGGGCATCCGTATCACTTCCCGTCCGGATTGACGGAGGATTGACCGCGGGGGCAGTGGGCGCATTTGGTCACCTGCATCAGGCACATGGTCGCCACTCCCGTCAGTCCTCCGATGAAAAGTCCTATCATCATCCATATCATTCCATGCATCATGAAAAACAACCTCCCCCAACGAAAAAAGAATGGTTTTAATAGTAATAGTATGTCGGGGATTTTTTGATTGATACGCTGCTTTTAAAAAAGAAACAAAAAATTAAAAAACATGGGCAGTATCGCACGGGACAGTGCGGTATTGCCCATGATGTTTGTCAGACGCAAAGAGAATTACTGACCGCTGCCATAGGAGGAAGCGGCGGGGGCGGCGTCGCCCGATGCAGGATAGCCATAGCGGTATTGGCTGGGGGAGGAATTCCCCGGGGCAGCGTCGCCGGAGGCGGGACGGGAGGCGTCCGGTTTGTCGATATTGGTGACAAAGGCAGTGGTGTTGGGCGCGGTTTCCAGCTTCACGATAATCTCGCGGCGGGGTTCCAATGTTTCCCAAAGTCCCTGATTGCGGCGCATGACGGGATTGCCCATGCCGTCGTACAGCATTTCTCCCTCGGCGGGAACCTGTGCGCGCCGTACACGCCGGCGAACCATGACAGGTTCACCGTATTCATTGTAGAGCATTTCCTCCGCAGGAGACGGCATGACAGGCATCTGCCCGTAAACAGGGGGAACCTGCGTCTGAGACGGCTGCTGCTGCATCTGCGGGGCGGTCTGTGCTTCCTGGGGAGAAGCCTGCGCGGTCTGATACAGTTGCGCGGAAGTATATTGTCCCTCTAAAGCTGCCTTCGCGCCTTCGCTGCGTCCCTGTTCGAGGGCGGCGGCGACGGCTCTCTCTTTTTCCTGCGCGGCGGCCGCCTTCATATTCTGAATTTCTTTGATGCGATCAGCGTCGTTGGTGCGCTTGTCTGCTTCTTTTTTCCGGTTGTTGACGATGTAATCCGCAAAGCGGGTGCAAACTTCGTTATAGGTGCTTTTGGCGGAAACACACATCACCAGCAGTCCTAAAAAAGCCAGCAGCGCCACGATTTCGCCCATTATGACGACAACCTCGTCAAATGAAAAATAGCTTGCCACCGAAACGGCGACCAGCGCTATGACGCCCATGATAAAAATGACAATCACGGACATATAGGTCGCCTTTTTAAATTCCTTGTTCACCCTTGCAAACCTCCCGAAAGATATGATGCTGCGTTGCCTGACGGCATATGGTTTTGCTGATTCTTTTATTATACAATATCTTTTTGATTTTGTACAGTATTTTTATGATTTTATTTGAAAAATACTGCGTGACAGTGCCGCCAGACCTTCCATATCCAGCGCTTCGATGCGGGTATTAGGGGGGATGTCCGCCTGTTCCAATGCGGTCAGCGCCTGGGCGCGGCTGAGAAATCCGCCCGAAGTCAGGGAATTGGAGAGCGTTTTGCGGCGCTGGGAAAAGCCCGCTCTGACCGCGCCGAAGAACGTGGTTTCATCGCCCACGTCGTATGCCGGCTTTTCGCGGATATCCATGCGAATGACCGCCGAATCCACATTGGGCGGCGGCATGAAGCTGCCCCGGCTCACCTTGAACAAAATTTCCGGCTTGGCGTAATAATTGACCGCCACCGTGAGCGCGCCGCTTTCCCGGCTGCCTAAGGGAGCGCAAATGCGGTCCGCCGCTTCTTTTTGCACCATGACCGTCACCGAACGAATCGGCAGTTTGCTCTCCAGCAGCGCCATAATGACGGGCGATGTGATATAATAAGGCAGATTGGCGCATACCGCCACCTCGCTGCAATCCGTGAATTGCTCCGCGATCAATTTTTTTAAATCAAGCTTCATCACATCGCCGTGAATGACCGTGACGTTGCCGAATGCCGCCAGTGTTTCATCCAGCACAGGGAGAAGGCGGTCGTCCAGTTCCACGGCGGCGACCTTTTTGGCGCGTGCGGCAAGCTCGGCGGTCAGCACGCCGATGCCGGGACCGATTTCCAGAATGCCCGCGTCGGGATTCGCGCCGCCCATTTCCGCCATACGCGGACAGACCGAGGGATTGATGAGAAAATTCTGCCCCAGCCCCTTGGAAAAAGCAAATCCGTGCCGCTGCATGATATCTTTGATTGTTCCGATATCCGAAAGAGATGCCAATCAGAAAACCCCTTTTTTGGTTAGTGGTCAGTGGTTAGTGGTCAGTGGTCAGTGGTTAGTGGTCAGTGGTTAGTGGTCAGTGGTTAGCCGATAGCTGTTAGCCGTTAGCCGTTAATGGCTAACATTTCAAATTACGCATTACGCATTACGCATTACGAATTACGAATTACGCATTACGCATTACGCATTACGAATTACGCATTACGCATTACGAATTACGCATTACGAATTATGAATTGGATTCAGTTTTCGAGTGCGGAGAAAAACATTTCATAAGCGTCGTCCCAGCCGTCGGGACCTTCCACGCCGCCTCCGTTGACGCTGCGGAGCATGGCCGCGTTGAATTCCTCTCCCATGGTGAAAAGCTCGCCCACCGTGACGGGATATCCCAGTGAGGTGGCGCATTCGCAGAACGCGGCGGACGGGTCGGCGGCGGATTTGGTGGCGATCAGCGCCGCCTCGATGCTGTCGTCGTGCAGGGCTGCCATGAGCAGCCGGTTCAGTGTTTCATTCATACAGATCACGCTTTCTGATAAGGATTTTACCATCATCTACTATATCATAGCATACTTTTTTATAAAAATCATCCTTTTTTTCCAACCTTTTCAAAAAAATCAGAGTTATGATAGATGTAGGGCTCTTGACGAGGGTCAAAGCCGGAGATTCCACACTACCAAAGGAGCGTGTATCATATGGAAAGAACGAAAAAAACGGAAAAAAGAAGCGGACGGAAAAAGACATGGCGTATGGCGGCAGTGGCGGCGGCGCTGCTGGTGTGTCTGAGCGCGGTTTCATGCGGGGCGTCCGCAGGCGGGGCGAAGTCCTCGGCTGACGGGTACGCCAACAGCGCATACACCGAGGCGATAGAATACGGCGATGACGCGGCTTACGACGCTTCGTATGAAGACTACGGCGAGGAAGTTATGGAAGAGGCTTCCCAGACAGCGGTCAGATCGGGAGAAAAATCCGCCGACCAGATGGAGGACAAGATCATCCGCACCGCCCGTGTGGATATGGAGTCGGAGGACGCGGAAAAGTGCTACCAGACGCTGGCGAAGTTCGCCAGGGAAAACGGCGGCAGCGAGCAGAACGTGAGCAAATCCTACGACAGCTACGGCGATTATGAATATCTCAATATCACCGCGACACTGAAAATTGCGCCCGACAAGCTCGAGGAATTCATAAAGCTTGCCGAAAAGACCGACAAGGTGACAAGTTCGGAGATTTCCGCCGACGATGTGACCCGCGAATATTACGATGTCAAACTCCGGCTCGAAAGCAAGAAGGAAGCCCTCAAAAGCTACTACAAGCTTCTCGGAGAAGCCAAGACGATTCAGGATTCGCTGGAGATTCAGCGCTACATCACCGACCTGACCGCCGAAATCGAGTCAATGGAAGGCACGCTGAAGTATTATGATTCCCGTGTAGACCTCTCTACCGTTTATCTGAATGTCCGTCAGCGCGACAGGAACGCCGAGGAAATCGAGGACTTCCACTGGGATTCCCTGAGCTTCGGCGACTTCTGCAAGCTCATGAAAAACGGTTTCCTGAGTGTGCTGAATTTCCTGTGGTCGCTGCTGCTGTGGCTCATTATCGCGGTTGTGGTGCTGTCGCCGGTGCTGCTGATCGCGGGCGCGGTGTTCTTCTTTGTGCGCAGACACCGCAAAAAGCACCCCAAAGCGCCCAAGGCTGCCCAAACCACTTCTCCCGCCGCTTCTGCGACCCCGATCTATACCGCACCGCAGCCGTATGTTCCCAATCCCCCTGCCGCACAGGACACGCAGGCGCCGGAGAAGAAGTAACCGTGATACCGTGATATTCCCTTTATAAAATCGGTCGCGCGTCTTGCATTGTCTCCGCCGAAATGGTACAATAGAGGCAGAAAACGATTGACGGGAGATAGAATGAAATGCTTTACACGGTGATACGAGTGATATTGGCGCTGGCGGCAGCGGCGGTTGTGTTTGTGATGCTGACCTATTCGCGGGAGGATGTGACTTCCCGCCGCCGCCGCTTTGTCAGAAGTGACAGCGATGTGTGGGTCTGGTCGGGCGGCGTTTTTCTCGCGGTGACGGTGGCGCTCTGCCTCCTGCCGGTGGAAAATTTACTCATGGGATTTGCCACGCCGCAAAGCGCCTTCCGCTACAACCACACGGGAGAAATCATGGAAATTGATGAATATAACCGCTGCGCGCTGGTGGTGGTGCAGACGGGAGACAACCGGCTGACCACCCATGTGCTGCCCCAGCAGAAGGACGGCAGGTGGAAACTGGAAACCGTTTACAACCGCAGGCGCGATGTGGCGACGCTGCATTATTGCATGGCGGAGCGGCTGTATGTCCCCGGCACCGGCGACTGCTTTGTCATTGTCACCCACAGCGCCGAGGGCAATATATCCGATGTGGCGGCGAATGTGATAGACAGCCGCAACACCAATTTTGAGATTGTCGATTATCCTGACACGATTCCGTTTTACTACGGTTTTGTCACTGATATGGATGAGGATTACACCCTGTATGTGGACGGGGAGAAAATCACGTTTGCGTAGAAGGCGGCACGGCGGTATCGCTTCATGATGCGGTGAAAGTCTGATAAAAACACGGCGGCTGCCGTCAGGGGAAGGAACCTTGACAGCGGTCGCCGTGTCTTCATGTTTTCGTGTTTTGGTGTTTTCATGTCGGTTCATCCGTGTCCCGGGGACAAGACCGGGAAATCGCCAGCATTCGCGCATACGCGGCTTGATGGCTGTCTGATTCCGCGTAGAAATCCGCCATTTTCTCACAGGGGAAAGAGGGGCATTCCCCGCAGCAGGCGATGGACTTTTCCGTGCAGCAGGCAATCGGAGGGCAGGGGTCGCCGTCCGATTGCCTGCAGTCGGGACATTTCCCCTGTAAATAATCGGGACATACGGCACAGTCTACGCCGCAAAAGCCGATGTGTGGCGGTATTTTCATAGGCGATACTCCTGTAATAGAGAATAGATAAGGTTTTTATTTTTACCCCAAAACTCGTCACTTCCCGTCACACCCGTCACGCTTCGTTTCCCTCTGCCCTTCCTTTTTTTCATCTTCACGGATTGTCGGAAGTGCTTTTTCTTTTTTTAGCATCCATCGCCCGTGAAAAACATACGACCGTCGTTCCGTGGGCGAAGGAATTGCGTCAGCGGATATGGAAGTCGCTGTCGGGGAAGCGGCAGAGATAATCGGCGTAGCAGCGCAGTTCTTCGAGATTGATCTTGTTGTCGAGATAATCCTGCGGGTAGACGCTGAGAATCAGCTTTTTGACGCCGAGACGGTGGGCGTTGTCCGCGAAGGTGCGCAGAATATAGCGCGCCACGGTCTGCTGTGGCTTGTCGGTAATGCCCGCGCTGCCGGTGCCCATAATGGGGACGACCAGGGTCTGCTCACGGGTGCGGTTCCGGGCAATCTGCTCCCACATATCGTCGATGCTTTTCATCAGATGGTTGCCGTCGGTTTTGGGCTTGTACGGTTCCAGCATTTCCGCCACTGCCAAAAGAATGACGTTGCGCGCCTTCCCGTCGATGGGCAGCGAAAGCGACGCCATGGTGCCATGGGTGTATTGGTTGTAGTTTCTGCCCGCCAGCGATTTTTGCGAGGGAAGTTTGCGGCTGACACATTCATGTGCTGCCAGCGCCTTGCTCACCTGCTGCTCAAAATATTCGTCGTTGGGCAGCGTGCTGTCTTTGGGCTGTTTCAGACGGGCGGTCATCTGGGACTGGATGCTTTTGTCTCCGATCACGTCAAATCTTCCGGAAAAAGTGGTGTTACAGGGAACAACCAGTTCACCGGGATTGGAAAAAATATCCGCCATGGAGATTTCGATTTTGATGTCGGTGCCGACAATGTTCATGCTGTAGTGGGCAAAGGAGCCTTGGCGCAGGATCGCCAGAAGCGCGGCGACGCCTAAGTACACCAGCACATTGGTGAAAAGCGAATGGAGACGCATGCCGAGCAGCGAAGTGTTCCGGCAGAAATCCGCCACCGCTCCGTCCTCAAGGAAGATGTTGACTACTTCAAAGGCGGCCAGCGCCGTGCCGATATAAATGCCCATTCGTTTGAGAAGCGCCTTGCGCCCTGCTGTGAAGTTTTTCAGAAAGATTTGAAACGCGCGCATAAAAATCTCTCCTCGTATCGGTATTTTTTATCATTATACCACACGGAGGGAAAATATTCAAGCCGACCGTTGATTTTTGGTGGGGATTGGTATATAATCAAGACAGTCATTTTTCATCATCTGATTATAAAGAGGAAGGCGACACACTTATGATAAAACACATTGTATTATTCCGTCTCAAAGACAACAGCCCCGCGAAATGCGCCGAGGCAAAGGAGATGCTTCTCTCGATGGACGGGAAGGTAAATCTGCTGCGCGGCATTGCCGTGGGAACCGACACGCTGCACTCGCCGCGTTCCTATGACGTGGCGCTGGAAGTGCTGCTGGACGATATGGCGGCGCTGGACGAATACCAGAGGGACGCGTATCACTGCGATGTGGTCAAGGCGTATCTGGCCGGCGCTGCCGAGAGCAGCGTCTGCATTGATTTTGAAAGTTAGTATCAACTGTTGGTTGACGCCCTTTGCGCAATCATTGATTGACAACCGGGGTAAAAGTAGGGTATACTTGACTTAATCACGCGGAATCATGAAGGTCAGGAAGCGTATTCCGTGAATCAGCTTTATGAAAGCTGTCAAAATTTTTTTGTTTTCGGAGGGTATAATCTATGTCAGAAGCAAGACTTTTTCATCAGGAAGACTGTAACCTTTCTCTGCTGAAGGACAGCACCATTGCCATCATCGGTTATGGCAGCCAGGGTCACGCTCATGCGCTCAACCTTAAGGAGTCGGGCTGCAACGTCATCATCGGTCTTTACGAGGGCAGCAAGTCCTGGAAGAGAGCCGAGGAGCAGGGCTTTGAGGTCTTTACCGCGGCGGAAGCCGCCAAGAAAGCCGACGTCATCATGATTCTCATCAATGACGAACTTCAGGCGGATATGTATAAGAAGGACATCGAGCCGAACCTTGTGGAAGGCAATATGCTCATGTTCGCACACGGTTTCAACATCCACTTCGGCTGCATCAAGCCCCCGGCATTTGTTGACGTCACCATGATCGCCCCCAAAGCGCCCGGTCACACTGTCCGTTCCGAGTACCAGGCGGGCAAGGGTACCCCCTGCCTCGTTGCCGTGTACCAGGATGCTTCCGGTCGCGCCCTTGACAAGGCGCTTGCGTATGCCGCAGGTATCGGCGGCGCCAGAGCCGGCGTTCTCGAGACGACTTTCCGTACCGAGACCGAGACCGACCTCTTCGGTGAGCAGGCTGTTCTTTGCGGCGGCGTGTGCGCACTGATGCAGGCAGGCTTCGAGACGCTCTGCGAGGCTGGCTACGATCCCAGAAACGCCTATTTCGAGTGCATTCACGAGATGAAGCTCATCGTTGACCTGATTTATCAGAGCGGCTTCGCAGGCATGAGATATTCCATCTCCAACACCGCTGAGTACGGCGATTATGTCACCGGTCCCAAGATCATTACCGCGGAGACCAAGGCAACCATGAAGAAGATTCTGTCCGACATCCAGGACGGTTCCTTTGCCAAGGAGTTCCTCCTCGATATGTCTCCCGCAGGTCGTCAGGTTCACTTCCAGGCGATGCGCAAGCTCGCTGCCGAGCATCCCTCTGAGGTTGTCGGTAAGGAAGTCAGAAAGCTTTACAGTTGGAACGACGAAAGCTCCAAGCTCATCAACAACTGATGTTTTTCACTTTCCTGTAAAAAAAGATCCGGCGCGTTGTGGCATTATGCCGACAGCGCGTCGGATTATTTTTATCTCCATCCGTCTTAATGTGTGAATATGAGGGAAATAGTTTGATTACGGTAATGCTTTCTTTGTTGCGCTTCCCGATAACTGTTACAAAAAAGATTGACATTTATACCCAAAAAGCGTATAATAATGACAATTATATGGCAGCGTCATGGGCGCTGTCGAAGAATATGTGAGCAAAATCACAAAGAGAAAGGATCGGATGAACACGATGAAAGAACCAAGAGGCAGACTGGCGCTGCGCACGGCATTGATTTCCGCGCTGGCGCTCTCCGTGATCTCGGCAACAGCGCTCTTTTTGGGAGCGAGTGCCGCCGAACCCGCGCCGGATTCCGTCGAACCCGGCATTGCTTTCAGTGAAGGCGATGACCTCGTACAGGAACCGGAGGAAGCGGAAGTGCCTTCGGAAGAAGGCGAAGAGGCGCAAACGCCGGAAGCATCTCTGACGCCGCAGGAGGATGCGGGGGAGACGGGGGAGACGGATGCGGAGCAGACGGTGACAGATGAGGTTTCCAACGAACTGGATCAGGTTGTTCCCCATGTGGTGACACGGCGCGTTCTCACTTCCTCCGTGTATTTTGCCACCAATTATGACACCAGCTTTGGCGGTGAGATCGAAACGGAACTGGCAAAGGAGTTTTATGACAGACTGGTGGAGGAATATGTGACCAATGCTTCTGACGCGACCCGCTTTGCCTTTACTCCCACGAAAATTGACGGTAAAGTAGAAGTGACAGACCCGGATGAAGCAAAGCTGATGTGGGACGGCGCCACCGTGCAGGCAAAAGAGGCGGAAGTTCAAAGCGCCCTGTCGGAAGCCTTTTCCTCTGCTACGGCCGCATTTTGGAATGATTATCCCGAGGCCTACTGGGTGGGCGAATTAGGGTATTCCTATACCCCTTCCGGCTCCACCTCTTCTCTGGGCGGGGAAATCATCAGCTTCTCAGTCGATGTATTGAGTGAGTTTACGATTACCATGAAAATGAAGTACGACAGCGCTCGTATGGAGCAGGATGAACTGACAACCTACGACAGCGGCGTGAACGAAGCGGTTGCCGCTGTCAATGAGAAATTGACGGCTTCCAGTTCGAGATATGATATCGTCAAGGCGATTCACGATTATATCTGCGGTAACGCCAGCTATGACGGTCCGGCGCTTACCACTGGCGACCCCAAAGCGCATACTGTCGCCCCCTTCTTTATCGACAAGAAAAAAACCGAAACCTTCGTTTGTGAAGGCTATGCCAAAACATTTAAAATCCTGTGCGGCAAATACGATATTCCCTGTGTGCTTGTTTCCGGTCAGGCGGTATCCGGCGACAAGAACGAAGCGCATATGTGGAATTACGTTCAGATGGATGACAACAAATGGTATGCGGTAGACGTTACCTGGGACGATCAGGAGGGTACTACCTATTACGATTATTTCCTTTGCGGCAAAACCTCGAAGGTATTCAACAATAATCTGTTTATGGATGACCATCTCGCAAGCGGCAAGCTTTCTACTTCCGGCAGCGCGCAGGAGTTTGTTTATCCGGATCTGAACCAGGTGGCGTATGATCCCAACAATTCGCAGACCAATCCCACCTCGTCCACAAGCACGACGGCTTCGACCACAAGCACGACGGCTTCGACCACAAGCACAACGGCTTCCACGACAAGCACGACGGCTTCGACCACAAGCACGACGGCTTCGACCACAAGCACGACGGCTTCGACCACAAGCACGACGGCTTCCACGACAAGTACGACGGCTTCGACGACAAGCACCACGGCTTCGACGACAAGCACCACGGCTTCGACCACAAGCACGACGGCTTCCACAACAAGCACCACGGCTTCCACAACAAGCACCACGGCTTCGACCACAAGCACCACGGCGGCGCCTGCCGGTATCAAGCTGACTGTGGAAAGCAACGACTTCGTCAAGGAGGCGGAAATTTCAAACGGCGCGACGCTTAGCGATGCTGACGGAAATCCCGTTGCGGTCAATGAGGCGAAAATTGTGGTTTCGGTTATCAGCGGCAGCGCCAAAACGTCTCTGTTTGAAAAAATCGCCGATTTCGACAGATCGTTTGATAAGGATTCCCAAAATGCGGTTGCTTACGATGTTTCCCTTGTGGATCAACAAGGTCATGTTCTGAAAATAGCAGGCGGCAAGGTCAGATTTTGTCTGAATTATCTCAGGACGGACGCGAATGTGAAGAATGTGAAGTACACCCTTTATCACCAGAGCGGAAACAGCATCGAAAAGAAATCAATCGTATGCAAGAGCGACGGCATCTGGTCTGAAACAGACGGCTTCAGTCCTTATGCGCTGGCACAATCTACCGGAACCGATTCCCCCGGCACCGGGGAAAACGGCTGGCCGATAGTGGTCGCCGTTTGCCTTGGTGTGCTGGCGCTGGCAGCGATCGTCTGTGTTGTTATCAGAAACCGCAAAAATGCGGGAAAATAAAAAATCGCTGACCTGACGCAACAGCAAAATTCAAATTTTTAAGCCGATATGTTGGTTTTATCTTCCGACATATCGGCTTTTTTTCTGACAGAAACACGGAACAGAAAGACGGTTCTTGACAAATGTGCTTTCTGTTTTTATAATGCTATATACGGACAGAAAATCAATACAAGCAGACAAAAGGAGGCGCTTTTGGCATGAGCCAAAACAGGGTTGTGACCGTGAACGGTATGATTGTCATTCTTCTGCTGACGCTATGGTGGATGGCGTCAACGCCGTGCGTTTATGCGGCGGAGGGAACGAACGACATAGGACATTTCGGAAGGCAACTGGACGATATAGGAAATGACGTATATCAGGGATATTGCGATAATTATGTGACGGCAAAGAACAATGCGCCTTTTGTCGTCTCTTTGAGTCGACCGGTGGTGATGAAAGGCGCTGTTCGTCAGACCACAGAATACAATGAAGCGGCTGACAAAACCTATATCCGACTTTCGGTGAATAAAGAGAGCGAAGCCTACCGGGAAGCCGCTGCACAGTTGAGACGCAGTGTGTCTACCGCGTCAGCCGCCTTTTTGTTTGACCATCCCGAGGTGTTTTGGATCCGAAATTTTGAATACAGCTACACGCTGCTCTATGAGAAAAACGAAGAGAACACCTATGATCTGGTTATCCGATATGTGGAGATGCGCCCGGGAGAATCGTATAACGGCGCGTTTTCGCAGTTGGAAGAGGTCACGGCGGGAATCAGCCAGGCGGTGACGGATCTGCCGGATGCCGGTTCACGGTACGGCGCGGTGAAAGCGATACATGATTATGTGTGCCGGAATGCGTCCTACAACAGTGCCGCTGCCGAAAACGGTAATGATGAAACCTATGCCGATGCCCGCACCGCCGCGCCCTTTTTTCTCGGAAAGACAGAGAACACGTTTGTTTGCGAAGGGTATGCCAAGGCTTTCAAGATTCTCTGCGATCAGATGGGCGTTCCATGCGTGACGGTATCCGGGACAGGCAGATGGGAAGCGCATATGTGGAATTATGTAGAAATGACAGACGGGAAATGGTATGGCGTTGATGTGACGTGGGACGATCAGTCGTCGGTCGGATATGAATATTTTCTCGTGGGAAGCGACACCTTGTCTGCCGATCATCATGCGATCGGACAGGTGCTGGAAAACAGCGATGTAACGCTTGTTTATCCCATACTGCAAACCGCCGATTATCATCGTACTTCAGAAGGGATGGTTTCCCCTTCCGATGTTTCCCCTTCCGATACTTCCCCTTCCGCGACGGAGGCGACAGCCGCGACGGAGGCGACTTCCGCGACGGAGCCGACTGCCGCGACGGAGCCTACTGCCGCGACG
>CACWOA010000028.1 GCA_902762395.1 uncultured Ruminococcus sp. | reverse complement strand
ATCGCCGGTGAATTCGGCAGAGTTATGGCATGGGCTGACAAGTACAGAACCCTGAAGGTGCGCACCAATGCCGATACACCCGCTGACGCGAAGAAAGCCCGTGAACTCGGCGCAGAAGGCATCGGTCTCTGCCGTACCGAGCATATGTTCTTCGGCGAGGGCAGAATCGATGCGTTCCGCGAGATGATCTGCTCCAGCACGCTCGAAGAGAGAGAAGCTGCGCTGGCGAAGATTCTTCCTATGCAGCAGAGCGACTTCGAGGCTCTCTATGAGGCGCTTGAAGGCAATCCTGTCACCATCCGCTTCCTGGATCCGCCGCTCCATGAGTTCGTTCCCACGGAGGAAGCCGACATTGAAGCGCTGGCCAAGACCCAGGGCAAGACGGTGGAGGATATCAAGACGATCATTGCCTCCCTCCATGAATTCAACCCGATGATGGGTCACCGCGGCTGCCGTCTGGCTGTCACCTACCCTGAAATCGCAAAGATGCAGACAAAGGCGGTCATCCGCGCTGCCATTAATGTGCAGAAGAAGCATCCTGACTGGACTGTCGAGCCGGAAATCATGATTCCGCTGGTCGGCGAAGTCAAGGAGCTGAAATATGTCAAGAAGTTCGTTGTCGAGACCGCTGACGCGGAAATCGCCGCGGCGGGTGCGAACCTCAAGTACGAAGTCGGTACCATGATTGAGATTCCGAGAGCGGCTCTCACCGCTGACGATATTGCCAAGGAAGCAGACTTCTTCTGCTTCGGCACCAACGACCTGACCCAGATGACCTTCGGCTTCTCCCGCGATGACGCCGGCAAGTTCCTGGATGCGTACTACGATGCCAAGATCTTCGAGAACGATCCGTTTGCGAAGCTCGACCAGATCGGCGTCGGCAAGCTGATGGAAATGGCCATCAAGCTGGGCAAGCCTGTCAATCCTTCTCTCCATGTCGGTATCTGCGGCGAGCACGGCGGCGATCCTTCGTCCGTTGAGTTCTGCCACAAGATCGGTCTGGACTATGTTTCCTGCTCGCCGTTCCGCGTGCCGATCGCAAGACTGGCCGCCGCACAGGCAGCTATCGCTGACAAGAAGTAATTTCCTGTAAAATACCTTGTCAATTCCCTTATCCATTTTAAAGATGCGTTTCCGATGAGGTTGATTTCCAAGAACGAAATTGACTGTGCGGAAGTGCTTCTTACCGAAATAAACAGAGGTCTGTCGGCGGAAGAAACGTCGATAGACCTCTTTTGTTATTATCGGATTGACTTTGGCGGAGGGGTATGGTAAAATGAAGAGGAAAAATGTTGGTTATGTGAATAGATATGATTTTTATACTAATTTTCGGTTGAAAGAATGTCTGATTTTAGCCGAAAATTAATATTAAAAAGGGAGTCGTTATGAAACAGTTATTTGCCATCGACTTGAAGGATTACGAAGAAGGAGATCGTGTTTTCCGCAGACCGTCTGCCAGAGGGATTATCATGAAAAAGGATAAAATAGCCCTTGTCTATAGCCGGAAGGAACACTATTATAAATTTCCGGGCGGCGGAATAAAGGACAACGAGGAGCAAGAACAGGCTTTAATCAGGGAAGTTAAAGAGGAAGTCGGCTTGCAGGTGATTCCTGACAGTATTACGCCCTTTGGCAGCGTCTTGCGCCGCCAGAAAAGCAATTATGCGCCCGATACGATTTTTGAGCAGGAGAATTTTTACTATTTCTGCGAAACCGAAGACCGGGTGACACAGCAGCAGCTCGATGACTATGAGCAGGAAGCGGAATTTGTCCTTCGGTTTGTGAGTCTGGACGAGGCGATTGAAACCAACCGGAAGTATCAAAGCGACGATGAATTCGATGTGATTATGATTGAAAGAGAACGAAAAGTCTTGCAAATGGTGAAGGATTTCCTGCAATAGACAAACAACAGGAAAGTACAATTGTGTTCGCGTTGACTTTTTGGGATGGTTATGGTACAATCCATTTAGAAGCAGTCATATTATCTTTTTTTGTGGGGTGTAGCATTATGAAAAAACATCGTGTATTCCGGAAAAAGCGGTTGTCACTGCTGCTATCGGTCGTCATACTTTGTCTGACGCTCGGAAGCTGCGGATTCGTGGCGGGAAATGACCCGGACAAGGTTGACGCGGCGGTGCGGAGCATGGAGGAACTGTACGGAATCCATCTGACGGTTGTGAAGAAAAATCCCTTGCCAGGAGGCGTCAACTGCGACGTAACCGCTAAATGCGACGAGCTGAACGGGAAAACCGTCCATGTGTTTCAATTTGACGACAACAACAATGTGCAATGCGACTATATCTTTGTAAAGTACGAAGAGGAAGTGCTTGCCCGGATCCGGAACGTAGCAAGCCGTGCTTTGCCCGAGGCCAAGCTGGTGGTGAATGATTCTTGCTACAATCATTTCGCTAATCACTCGTATGACAGGAATACGACGCTGGCGGATTATCTCCTGCATAATGATTTTGAGATTCACCTGATTCTCAGCGAGATACACGATGAAGAATGGATGACCGATACCTATTTTAAAGTGGCCAATGCTTGCCTCGATGACGGCATCAATTGCCAACTGCTTGCCATTTACTGCATGAAAACACCGGAAGCGGCGGCGGCTGTCAAAACCTATTCTTGCATTCCTGAAGAAATGGAATTCAGATTCATTGCGGAAGACAAGGACATTGCTCTTCGGGCGGAAAATCCGATCTACTGCGATTTGCAGCAGTTTATGGAGAATAAGGAGGAAGGCACACGCCTGCTTGTCCGTTGAACCGGGACAACCGCCGCCGACGGAAATCAAAGCCGACCGACGCAGCAATTTCAGAAAATAACAGACAACGAAAGAGAGGCAATCCACTATGGCAACTGTTATGATAATGGATCACCCGCTGATTAAGCACAAGATTTCACTCCTGCGCGACGAACGCACGGGAACAAGGGATTTCCGCATTCTTGTGGAGGAAATCGCCATGCTGATGGGATATGAAGCCCTTCGCGATCTGCCCACCGAACCTGTGACGGTCAAAAGTCCGATCACTGTGTCACAGCAGCCGATGCTTACCGGAAAGAAGCTCGCTGTGGTGCCGATTCTGCGCGCGGGTCTTGGCATGGTCAACGGGATTTTGTCACTTGTTCCTTCCGCCAAAGTGGGACATATCGGACTGGCTCGTGATGAAGTGACCCATGAACCCCATGCCTATTACTGCAAGCTGCCCGAAAACATCGACGAACGGCTGGTTGTCCTGCCCGACCCCATGCTCGCGACAGGCGGTTCCGCGATACAGGCGGTGGATTTCATCAAGGCCAAGGGCTGCCAAAATATCAAGTTCATGTGCGTGATTGCGGCGCCCGAAGGATTGAAGGCGCTGCAAACCGCTCACCCCGATATTGACATCTATGTGGGATGCCTTGACGATCATCTCAACGAGGACGCCTATATCGTGCCGGGTCTGGGAGATGCCGGCGACAGAATCTTCGGCACGAAATAAGAGCGGGGATATGGATTTGTCAGATCACACGCGGATATTAAAAACAGGAAAATGGAAAAGGGTGCTTGCTTTTGGCGGTAAGGCATTCTGTACCGTCACGACAGAGAACTATGTCGTTCGGATCACGGGCGGCAGTATTCTCATAACGCTGAAAGATACCAATCATGTGGTGCTGCATCGCAAGGGATACCACTATCTCTACACGGGAGACGTCAGTCCCGATGAGACACAGTTGTGTGTGCTGGAAAACGGCAGGCATTTTTATATTATTACACTGAGCGATTTCCTGTCGGTTCAAAGAATAACGCTCCCCCGCTCGTATGAGGCGATAGATGTGTACCCGACGTATTCGGCGGACGGAACGGCTCTGTATATCCCTGTCCGGCAATATGCCGACGGGGATTACCGATATCAACTGTGCGAATATGAAACCGAGTCGTATTCGCTGGTGAAAATGGAGCCGATGCGGAAAAGTGACGTCGATCATTGGTAACGGAAGGAGAGAAAAACCATGTCCTTACCGGATTGGTTCCGGAAAAGAAAGCAAAAAAACGAAATGCCCCCGTCCTGTCCTTCCGGGCTCCAATACCAAGGGATTGACATTGAAATCACCTTTCACAGGGAAGAAAGTCTGCAACATATCGCGCAGGATTTTGAAGCCCTGCAAAATGAGGGAATCGAAACCGTCATCCGGGAACAATTTATCCCTTGGTTCAAGGGGGAGGAATTTCAGGACAGAGAGGATGAAAAAATCTTTCACGGACTGAGGATTTATGCCATCGACTATTCCTACGGACAAATAGCCGCCTCCTATTCGCCCACCGGCGAAGATGCGTTTTTCGGACAGTTTGAATTTGATTTTGAGAGTTCCGATGCATACACCGCCGATATGCTGGAAGGCACGGCGATGCAGGTATATGTGTACGAGGGAAAAGTGGTAAAAGTCAGCGGCTATGAAATATGAAATGACATGACCGGGCGTTATTTGTCGCATTTGATTTTGTATAGGTGAGAGGTTTCCCAACTGTCTCCCATGCAATCATCATGCTCTGTGCCGTCGATGAAATACACATAGAGAAAGGTGCCGTCATACAGCAGACTGTCACGATCACTGTCCACTCTGCGCCAACTGACCATTGCCGCCCGATGGTCGGTCTTTGTGAGTCGGTAAAGATGTTGGTCAGAGACAGCGCTGTCGCCGCCGACAAAATAAACCGAATCGCCGCTGACGGCATAAGCCCTCGTTGTCGTTTGCGTAAGCTGCGCCTTTTGGGAGCCGTCTTTGTTGACTCTGTAGAGATATTGGTTGTTCAGCCAGTCGCCGGGAAGATCGGCGAGGTAGTAAATGCATTTGTCGTCAAAGGATATGTCAGAGATTCCTACAGCGGAATACTCGCTGCTGTCGATGATGCGCTCGCGTGTACTCCCGTCTGTGGATAGGCGGAGAAGACCGTATGGGTCCAGAATATAGAGACAGCCGCCGTCAAAATAAAAGCGATTGATCGGCTCGTCATAGATTTGCTGCGCCTCGCTGCCGTTGGGACGTGTGCGGTAAAGACCGCTGCCGTAATGGCTGTCGGGTTGGTAATAAAGACAGCCGCTTTCGCAGGT
This sequence comes from uncultured Ruminococcus sp., assembly GCA_902762395.1. Taxonomy (GTDB): domain Bacteria; phylum Bacillota; class Clostridia; order Oscillospirales; family Acutalibacteraceae; genus RUG762. The sequence goes on along the minus strand of CACWOA010000028.1, from coordinate 7,006 downwards.
CGCCGCCGCAATTGGCAGCTCCGCCACGCGTGTGTCCTGTGTACCGTCCTCTTTCCGGCGATGCAGCACAGGCGCCTGTATGTAGTTGTCTGTAAACTCCGGGTAATGGCAGCGGTCGGTGTAATATACCCAATCGTCAACGGTAAACCAATATTGGGAGTAAAAATCGGTAAAAGCCTCCTCGCCTGAGCCGTCCGGCTTCATGCGGCGGACGGAGTTGCCGTCACTGTAGTAAATATATCCCTGCGCGCTCGGCTGGCAGTTCAGAAGCCATTCCGTGCGGCTTGATTTGACGGGAACATTGACAAAAGCGTTTTGGCAGCCGACAAGCCCCCCTGTTACTATCAGCGCGATTATCAAACAAATCCGTTTGGGCATGGTTTTCATCGGTCATCCTCTCCATTTCAGTTCTAATGATAAGGGAATGGTTTGAATTGCCTATAATGATTTTGTAAATGAAATAATAATATCTTGGCTATGCAAAAGAAAATTGAAAACACGCCGACCCGGACAACAAGGCTACGTTGTCTGAAGTCGGCGTGTTTGTTTGAAAAAAAGCAAAAAATCACAAAGTAAGTGCGAGCGCGTCCGCCAGACGGAACGCGGCGGAAACGTCCCCTTTGATGAGAAGCCGCCCCGTGGAATAAGCGGCGGTGGGGGACATCCGGCGTTCGATGATGGAGCAGAGACTGCCGGAGCTGACTTCAAAGGCGCACAGGCTGTTTTTGTAGTCGAAGGGCTGCATCTCCATCGTGCCGTCGTTTACTTCAATGTAGAATTTGCCCTCGCCCTCTCCGGTGATATCAAATTCATAAGAATAGGTTCCCGCGCCGAAGCCGCTGAAATCCTTGTTCTCAAAATAGTTTTTCATGGTGGTATAAATTTCTTCAAACGTCATAGGTATGATTCCTTTCCACGAATGGATTAAAGAGGTTAAATGGAATATTTTTCTATTATACACACCGACTCTCAAAATGTAAATATTTGATCTGACAAACTTATTGCATAAAAACAATTTTTTTTAGACAGAAGCGTGGCGGGACGGTTGCATTGAAAGGGAGATTGTGCTATGATTATATCACGGTAAGAAAAAAAGCGGGGAAGTGCGTGTTTTGAAAAACTGGCAGGATGTAGCGAGAAAATTAATGCCCGACGCGGATACGGATTACATTGTGGGAATGCACAACTTTCCGTGGAAAAGGTTTGTGTTTCGGGTTTTTCTGTTCGCTTTGATTGTCCGATTGCTGATAGCGGGTTCCTATATCCATTCCTTTGACACGGAATGGAATATTATGTGGGGCGTGCAACTGGCGCAGTTGAGCAGAGAGCAACTGTTCGGATTTTATAAAGCCTATTCCTATGTGTCGAGTCTGGATTATCCGCCGCTGTATCTGTATCCGCTGCAAATCGTGGGCGTTCTGATGCAGAAAACGGATATCGGGGGATATCCGCCGATGAGAATGCTCGTGCTGAAGTTCTTTCCCTGTCTGGCGGACAGTCTGTGCTGCGTGGTACTGTATCGGCTGGGCAGCAGGCGTTCCCGGTTGATCGGATTGGCAGGCGCCGCCCTGTGGGCGGTCAATCCCGCCACGATAATCAACTGCGCCTTCTGGGGACAGACCGACTGTGTGCTGATGCTCGCCGCCGCGCTTCTCTTTCTTTCGCTGACGGAAAAACGCATCGTCGCGTCAGGCGTACTGTTTGCCCTGATGTGCTCCGCCAAACTGCAGGGGCTGTATCTTGCCCCCATTGTGGGAATGGAGATACTGGATATCTGTTTCGGCGGCATCAATGTGAGAGATTTCAAACGCAGCCGTCTGAATCGGTTCAATTTCATGAAGTTTGTGCGGTTTGTCATAGCGGTCATTTTCACCTTTGCGATGGTCTATCTGCCTTTCATGGTGGGTTCTCTGTTTTCACAGTATGATGCGGCGAGCGGTCGGGAAAAATTCTTCCGCCCCCTGACGGTTTACCGGGAGGGACTCAAAAAATATCCCTATGTGACGCTCAACGCGGATAATCTGTATATGTTTCTCAACCTGAACGGAAAGAAGGACAATGTGTCCTTTTTCCATGGTATCACCTATGAAATGGCAGGCAAGCTGATATTAGTGGCGCTGATATTGTCGGTAGTGGTGATTTATCTGCTGGGACGACGCTGTTCCCACTGGCTGACGGCTTATTTTTTCATCAATGGCATTTTCATGCTGACCTGCCGCCAGCATGAGCGTTATCAGATCATGGTTCTGATTCTTTTGCTGGGCGCGTTTATGGAGCTGGCGGACCGTCGTATGCTGACGCTGCTGTCGTTTCATGTTCTTGTCATTTCGGTCAATCAATTCCGGATACTGGCAGGCGTCAGGGAAAAAAGCGGTTGGTGGAACTATTACAGGACGCCCATACGTTCCCTGAAGCAACAACTGTCAAGCGATATGGCGGCGGTCAGAGAAAGCGGCGCGGCATGGCTGCACTATCATGAAACCGTCGGGCGGATCAATGCGGGCGTCAATGTGTGTCTGCTGTTGGTTTCGACGGTGTTCGTATTGCGTTATGTCTGGGACAGGCATCCTTTGCAGCCGTTTTGGCTGCGTGCAAAGGTAATCATGACCGAACGCGGACAGCGGAGAGAGACGGCGGATGAATGGAGAGGAGACATTGAAATTGGAAACGAAGAATAAAACACCCCGCATTTTGGGGCGGCTCACGGGTTCTCCGTTTGTGCGCGGAGGCGGAAGATACTGGTATGTGCTGGCGATCGGTTTTTTGACAGCAATCGCGGTCATGCTGCCGTTTTTCGTCTATGATAAGGGATATTTCCTGATGTACGGTGATTTCAATGTGCAGCAGTATCCTTTTTATATGCATGTCCATGACGCGATTCACAAGGGCGAAATCGGCTGGGATTTCAAGACCGATCTTGGCGTGAATCTGATCGGCTCCTACAGCTTTTACAATCTGGGTTCGCCTTTTTTCTGGCTGACGCTGCTGCTGCCGTCGGCGGCGGTGCCTTATACCATCGGACCGCTGCTCGCTTTGAAAATCGGCTGCTGCGCCGTGTCGGGCTATGCCTATATCCGCCGCTTCACCCGTTATGACAATTACGCGGTGCTGGGCGGTCTGATGTACGCGTTTTCGGGTTTTTCCGTTTTTAATATGTTTTTCAACCATTTTCACGAGCCGATGGTGTTTTTCCCGCTCATGCTGGTGGCGCTGGAGGAACTGATGGTGAACGACCGCAAGGGCTGGTTTGCCGTGACGGTGGCGGTCAATGCGCTGGTCAATTATTATTTCTTTGTGGCGGAGGTCGTCTTTGTCATTATTTATTTCTTTGTGCGGCTTCTGATGTGTCCCGAATGGAAGCTCACGCCGCAAAAATTCGGCACCGCCGCGTTTGAAGCCGTGCTGGGCTTCGGGATGGCGGGCTTTATGGTGCTGCCCTCCGTGTGGGAGGTGGCGCAGAATCCCCGCGCCGAGGAAAAGCTTTACGGCTGGAACGCGCTGGTTTACGCCAATTCGCAGCGGTATCTGAATATTTTAGAGGCGTTTTTCTTCCCGCCCGATTTGCCCGCGCGCCCCAATTTTACCCCCGACTCCAACACCAAATGGGGTTCGCTGGCGGCTTATCTGCCGCTGTTCGGCATGACGGGCGTCATCGCGTGGCTGCAAAGCCGCAAGGGGCATTGGCTGCGCCGTATGATCATCATCTGCTTCTTTATGGCGTATATCCCCCTGCTCAATTCGCTCTTTCAACTGGGCAGCGCCACCTATTACGCGCGCTGGTTCTTCATGTTCACCCTGATGAACGCGCTGGCTACCGTCATGGCGCTGGGCAATCAGGACGTCGATTGGGACAGAGCGCTGCGCTGGTCGTCCGGTATCACGCTGGCGATTGCGCTGTCTGTCGGATGTATGATGAAAACCAAAGCCAATAAGGAAACCGGTATGGCGGCGGAATTTGGTCTGATGGATTATCCCGACCGGTTCTGGATTTATGTGGCGCTGGCGATGATGGCGCTGATGATGACCGGGCTGATTGTCAATCTGCTTCGCAGCGGCAAACGCCGGGCGGTCTTTTCGGTCGCTATGTCGGGTATTCTTTTGCTTTACACATCCACGACGTTTATTTTCATCGGACAAGGCAAAACCCTTTCGTATGACAGCAGAACCTATGTCATTCCCTATGCGCTGAGCCGCGCGAAGAATATCGGACTCGATGACCTTCACAGTGCCAAATACAGGGTGGATTTTTACAGTGACATGGATAATATGGGTATGTTCTGGGACAGCTCCTGCATACAGGCTTTTCACTCCATTGTGCCGCCGTCTGTGATTGATTTCTATCAGTCTGTCGGCGTACAGCGCGGCGTGGGCAGCCGTCCCGGTACCGATCGGTACGCGATTCGCTCGCTTCTCAGCGTGAAGTATCTCTTTGAAAACGCGGAGGATGCCGAATTCGGCAAACTGACCGTGTTGGACGGTCAGCAGAAGGAAACCAAGATGCCGGGCTGGTCGTACCTCAAAACAGAGGGAGGCTATGATATCTGGCAGAACGACTGCTATATTCCCTACGGCTTCACCTATGATTACTATATCCCGGAAAAAGAATACGAGTCATCGTTTACCGAATCGGAGCGCGGCAACCTGATGCTGCGGGCGCTGGTGATGAATGAGGAACAGATCGAGCGGTATGACGGCATTCTGGAGCCGCTGCCCAGCGACAGGACCCAGTTTAACGAGACGACGTATAAAGCGGACTGCGCCGACCGCGCGGATATTGCCTGCTATGACTTTTCCACTGACCGCAAGGGGTTTTCCGCCTGCATTGATATGGACAGGCAAAATTTGGTGTTCTTCAGCATTCCCTATCAGGAGGGATGGCACGCCTATGTCAACGGCGAAGAGGCGCCGGTGGAGAAGGTCAATGTCGGATTCATGGCGGTCGAGTGCGGCGCAGGGCATTCCGACATCCGCTTCGAGTTTGAAACGCCCATGCTGAAAACAGGGACGGCGGCGACCGTTTCCACCTGTCTGGCTTTTGCGGTGTATGCGCTGTTTTATGCCTATGATCCCCGGCGGGGGAAGAATCGCCGTTTCCGCCGCTTTGTGACGGCATTGCGCCGCCGCTGCCGCATCAATGCGCCGCAGGCTGTGACCATTGTGCAACCGCACGAGGATGTTTTTGAGGAAGACGGTGCGTTCGCTGCTTCGGACGGCTCCGTACTATCGGAGGAATCCACTGTAGAAATGACGTCACCGTCGGAGCATGACGCCGATAGGACAGAGACGGAGGACGGACATGACGAGCCGTGATTTTTATGCCGATGCGCCGCTTTACACCGCGCTGCGCCGTTACGCGGACAAGGGGATGTCCTCCTTCCATACGCCGGGACATAAGGGGAATGCGTCCGTGCTGCCGCTTGATCTCTCGCTCGACCTCACCGAGCTTCCCGAAACGGACTCGCTGTTTGAATGTGACGGCGTCATCCGCGCGTCCGAAGGCAGGGCGGCGTCGCTCTTTGGCGCGAAATATACGGCGGTTTCCGCGGGAGGCTGCACGCTGGCGATTCAGGGGATGCTGGCGGCGTTTGTCAAGCCGGGAGATACCGTGATTTTCTCCCGCAACATCCACCGCAGCGCCATCCACACCGCCATGCTGCTGGATCTGCGTCCGCGCTGGCTGCTCCACCGCCGGGATGCGGGGGAGGAACTGCCGGGCAGGATTGTCCCGGAGGATGTGCGCGCGGCGCTGGAGGAGCAGCCCAAGGCGGCAGCGGTGTATATCACGTCTCCCGATTATTACGGATGCCTGTCGGATATCGGCGGCATAGCGGCGGTCTGTCGGGAATACGGTGTGCCGCTGCTGGTTGACAATGCCCACGGCACCCACCTGATTGCCTTCGGAAAGCATCCGATCACGCTGGGGGCATCCGCTTCGGCGTGTTCGGCGCATAAGACCCTTCCCGTGCTGACGGGCGGCGCGTGGCTCCATTGCAATGACGAGGCGGTCATTCCCCGCATCAAATCCGCCATGGCGCTCTTTGGGTCCACCAGTCCCTCCTATCTCACGATGGCGTCGCTGGATATCGCGCGGGCGTGGATGCAGGCGGAGGGCATGACCGCTTACCGCGAAACCGCCCGCCGGACGGCGGCGCTGCGGCAGTTGGCGCGGCAGGTCGGCTTTGGTCTGCCCGAGGGAGATTGTGACCCGACCCGTCTGACGCTGCTGACAGCGGACGTCGGGTACGATGGGGAAGAAGCGGCCGTCTATTTCCGTGCGTGCGGCGCGGCGTGCGAACACAGCGACCACGCGGCGGTGATTTTTATTCTTACCCCGTTCAACACCGCGCGGGATTGGGAACGGTTGCGAAACGCCGTGGCGGCATTCCCACGCAGACAACCGCTTGACACGGCGGATTTGTGGGGACGATCGGATGGTCTGCCAACGTGTGCCGCCTCTCCGCGCGAAGTGCTGGAAGGCGCAAAAGTGTCGGTTCCCACCGCGCAGGCGGAGGGAAAAATCGCGGCGGAAGCGGCGTGTCCCTGTCCGCCGGGGGTGCCGGTGGTCATGCCGGGAGAAATAATTGACGGTCAATGCGTAAAAATTCTGTTAAACACTGGAATTCAGCGCATAAATGTGTTACAATAAACAGGATAATCATCCATATCACCAATACCATGCGTTAAAGGGGTTACTGCATATGAAACTGTTGCTTGCAATTGTCAATAATGATGACAGCACCGCTGTCGCCAACAATCTGACCGCCCAGGGCTTTATGGCTACCAAGCTGTCCACTACCGGAGGCTTCCTCAAGGCTGGCAACACCACCTTCCTCATCGGCACGGACGACGAAAAGGTGGAGACAGTGCTGGAAATCATCCGCACCTATTCTCATCAGAGAAAACAGGTTGTCGGAGACGAGACGGAGTTTGATTTCGCGCTTTTCAAGAGCGTTCCCGTGGAAGTGACCGTGGGCGGCGCGGCGATTTTTGTGCTTGACGTGGAGAA
>CACWOA010000027.1 GCA_902762395.1 uncultured Ruminococcus sp. | reverse complement strand
GCGATACAAGGGAGGTGGCACGCCGCAGGCGTGACGGAGGGAGTTAATTTCCCTAAGTTGTAAATAGTGACTGTAAATATAAAAATCATTCAAAAATATCCGCGAAAAGCGCCAGCCGCCACGCTTTCATCATGGCGCGGAACATCCGCAGCGACCATACCGGCGCGATGCGGAAGGCGCACGACATGAAATGCGCGTCCGCCCCAAGCACGATTCTCGGGCGCCGCGCATTGACCCGCCGCAAAATCACCCGCGCCGCCTTGTCCGCGGGCATACTCGCTGCATTCACCAGCGGGCTGACTGCACGGCGCTGTCCTTTCATGATATCGGTGCGGATAAAGCCGGGGCAGACCACGGGAATATACACCCTCCCCCGGTATTCCTCCCGCATCGCCTCCGACAGCGCTTTCACCGCCGCCTTTCCCGCCGAATAAACCGACGTGCCGACCAGCGGGCAAAGCGCGTCCGCGCTGGCAATGTTGATAATCGCCGTCCCCTGTTTCTTCTCCCACAGCGGCAGAAACGCCCTGCACCCGTACAGCACGGAGCGCAGATTGGTTTCGATGCCCACGGCGATTTCCTCTTCGGTATAATCCCCGAATCTGGAAAAACGCGGCAGCATTCCGGCGTTGTTCACCAGCACTTCCGCGTCAAATCCGTCCGCCGCGGCTTCGGCGGTCAGCGCCTGCCAATCCTCCCGGCGCGTCACATCCGCCACCCGGTAACGGAAACGGTCGGCCGCGTCCCCCAGTAATTCCGCCGTTTCCCGCAGCCGCTGCTCATTGCGTCCGATCCCCAGCACACGGCAGTGATAGTCCCTTATCAGACAAAGCGTCAGTTCTCTGCCGAGTCCCCCCGACGCTCCCGTGACAATGACATTTTTGTGATACAATGTAAATTTCTTCCCGCGTCGCAATATCTCACCCGATTTCACAATTCCATGCGTGATACCATCCGCCCCGTTTTTTATACAAAACGGCGCATCATTTTGGCACATCATTTTTTCGTTAATATTCCAACTTTTTATTGACATTTTATTATATCAATTATATAATTATGTTAAATAAAAATGAATATTCATGTGAAAGGTATGACGAATGATGAAAAAATGGTTATCGGTACTCCTGTCACTCAGCCTCTTTGCCTCGCTGCTTGTCTCCTGCCGGCAGGAAACGCCTGCGGCTGTCAAAACCTACGACGACAATTACCGTAATTTCTACGAAATCTATGTGCGCTCGTACAGCGACACCAACGGCGACGGCATCGGCGATTTGCAGGGGATCATCTCCAAAATCGACTACCTCAAAGCGCCCGACGGTCAGGACGATTCGCAGTCGCTCGGCATTGACGGGGTCTGGCTCATGCCGATCTTCACCTCCCCCTCGGAGCATAAGTACGACGTCACCGATTATTACGAAATCGACCCCACCTACGGCACGATGGACGATTTTGACGAGCTGCTGCAAAAGTTCCACCAGCGCGGCATCCGCCTGATCCTCGACCTGGTGCTCAACCACACTTCCAATCAGCATCCGTGGTTTACCCAGGCTGTCGCCGATCTCAACAGCGGCACGGACAGCCAATATGTCCATTACTACAATTTCACCACCGAACCGCCTGTCGATGAGGAAGGCAATGTCGTCAACGGCTATCACCCGGTCGAGGGCAACGAAGAAGGCTATTATTATGAAGGGCAGTTTGTCGATTCCATGCCCGACCTGAATCTCGACAATCCCGACGTGCTGCGCGAGATCAAGGACATCATGAAATTCTGGCTCGACAAAGGCGTGGACGGCTTCCGTCTGGATGCGGTCAAGTACTTTTTCAGCGACTCGCAGGAAAAGAGCATTGATTGCCTCAAAACCATCGTGGATTACGGCAAATCGGTCAATCCCGACTGTTACTTTGTCGGAGAAGTGTGGGACGGCATTGACATGATCTCACAATTCTACGCAAGCGGCATCGACAGCATCTTTAATTTCGATTGCTGCTACATGGGTCCTTATCAGGGACTTTACAACAACCTTTCCACCGGCAACGGTGAAAAACTCGCAAGACATCTGGAAACATTCAACACGAAAATTCGCAACAAAAACCTGAACGCCATCGACGCGCCCTTCCTCTCCAACCACGACACGCCGAGAAGCGGCACCTATTTCACGGGTTCCGCCGACCGAAAGCTCGCCGCCAGCCTGTATATGATGCTGCCCGGCAACAGCTTCATCTATTACGGCGAGGAAATCGGCATGATGGAAGGCTGGAACAATGACAGCGAAAAGCGCCTTCCGATCAAATGGTCCGCGAAGGAAGACGGCAGCGATATCCGCCGCCCCCAGGGCGCGGCCTATGTCAAACCCCCGCAGTTCGGCGTTTATGACCAGCTCAAAAGCCCCGACTCTCTGGTCTGCCATTACCGGAAGCTCATCCGCCTCAAAAAGCAAAACCCCGAAATCCAGCGCGCCCAGGTGGTTTCCGCCTGTGACATCCACAATCGCAACGTAGCCGCCTACACCTGCGCTTACGACGACTCCGCCGTCATGGTGCTGCAAAATCTGACCCCCACCATCAAACACGTTGACCTGAAAACAACCGGCTACAGCGACGCATACCCCACTGTGAGCGGATTTGTCATCGCCGACGATTATGTGGAGTACGAAGTCTTCAAGGCGTATATCAAGGACTACGAATACGAAGTCCCCGAGGTGAAAGCCGGCGCCGTCCCCCTCAGTTATGTGGACGGTATGCTGGTGATGCCGCCGAGAGCCACGGTAGTCCTGCGGCATGACGGCAAGGTGAACGCCGCCTTTGTCCCCACCACGACAACTGTCCCGGTGATAACCCCCTCGGATATTGTCACCCCCAGCGACACGCCGGAAACAGCGGACACAACGGACGCAGCGGACACGACCGTGTCCGAATAATTCCCCCCGCCCCCAAAGCCCTTCCTTCGGTCTTTTGATCGGACGAAGGGCTTTTTTGGGCAGCTTCAGCGAAGCGCCTGCTGCCGGGTGGCGCAGTCCCGCCCGGTCGAACGCTGTTTTTCCTCCGCGGCGTTGCGATGGTCTATGTAAATAAATACCGCCATGACAGCAAAAATGAAAAGCAGACCAAATCCTACATTCATATGCTCGCAGATCGGTTCGAGCATATCGCCGCAGCATTTGAAAACCAGCACCAGCGCGCCGCTCAGCACCGCCACCTGAAACAGATACCACACGATTTCCTTTGTGCCGCTGAGGAGCAGTTGGATTGTTTTCTTCATAAAAAATAACCGCCTTTCCTTCTTCTCATTTCTCAGAAAAGAGAACTGAATGGTAAAAAAAATAAGACTTCACAGGGATAAATTGCAATTCACCTTTGCGAAAGCAGCCGCGGCGCTCATCGCGTCGCATTTCCGCTAAGCACATATGTAATATACCACATGATTTTCCATTTGTCAAGTGCTTTTTTGCACATTTGAGATTTCATAAATTTTTAACAATTTTAAGGGTTGCATTTTCGCGAACTGTATGATAGAATAATCACACAAAACAAATTAACCTATCCTTTATGACAGAAAATAAAAAGAAAGCCGGTATTGCCAATGAATGTCAATGAAAAGATCAAGCAGCGCCGCATCCAGTTGGGACTCAATGTCAAGGACATTGCCGACGAACTGGGCATTTCCCGCGCTACACTCTATCGTTATGAAAGCCATGAAATCGAAAAGCTCCCCATTTCCATCATCGAGCCGCTGGCGGAGATTCTCAGAATCTCGCCCATCGAACTGATGGGATGGACCGACACGGGCAGCAGCCAGAATCTGATTCCGCTGGTGGGCAGCATTGCCTGCGGCGTCCCTATTCTGGCGGAGGAAAACGTGGAGGATTACATCGCCGCCCCCATCGGCTGCAACGCCAATTTTGCCCTTCGCTGCAAGGGAGACAGCATGATTAACGCCCGCATCTGCGACGGGGATATTGTCTTTATTCACTCGCAGCCCGACTGCGAAAACGGGCAGATCGCCGCCGTGCTCATCGGCGACGAAGCCACCCTCAAGCGTGTTTACAAGCACCCCGGCGCCATTACGCTGATGCCGGAAAACAGCCTGTATCCCCCGCTCGTCTATCGCCGCGACGAGCTGAACGCCATCAAGATTCTCGGCAAGGCGGTCGGATTCATCAGCTATTTCTGATGCAATGTCGATCACTTAAGAGGTTATCGTGTGCGCCGTATCCGATGAATAAAGGCAAGTGCGTCCTGCGCTCCCCCAGTCACCCGTCAGCAAAGCTGACAGCGACAGCCTCCTCAGAGAGGGAGCCGCCTTTGGCGGCGGAGGAAGTGACGCACATTAAGTGATTGACATTGATATCTGATCCGGAACCCCGCAAAAATGCCATAAGAAAAGCGCCCCGCCTTCCCGGCAATGCCAAAGGAAGACGGGACGTTTTTTGTTTATTTTGACCTATAAATGAGCACGATTGGTAATATGCACCAATTGTAGGGGCTGGCGTCCTCGACAGCCCGGCAAAATAAACTTATACTTCGGATGCATTTTGGCGAATACGGATAACGTAATACTCCCAAATATCCTATATTAAGAAAAATCGGTCGTGTCATAGCGGGACGTTTTTCCCCATGCACGCCGTCCCCTACATTTGTTCAATTTGACACCTATGCTCATTTATAGTTCTAACGGCTAACGGCTAACGGCTAACGGCTAACGGCTAACAGCTAATCAAAAGGGACGATTTCAAATTGCAGCGGGTTGTCCGCGGAGAAATAGTGTCCCTCCGCCTCGGCATACTGTCTGCCGCAGAAGCGGCAGCGGACAAGCGGCAGAATCACCTCTTCCCCGCGTGCGCCGAGAAACCGCACGCCCCTGTGCGTCGGCAGCCAGTCCCCCGAACGGCAGCAAACCGGCAGCCGTTCGCGCCGTCGGGCGCTGCGGTGGAGGGTGTAGCCGTTTTGCCGAAAAAAATCATGCAGCCCGCTCATTCCTTCTCATTCCCGTTCATCCTGTCTTTGAGTTCGAGATAGACGGCGTAAAGCTCGGTATTTTCAAATCCGGTCTCGCCCTGTGCCGGTTCCTGCGAAAAAATCCGATAACACCGGAAAGGCAGCCGGATGACCATCACATACCCGTTGCCCAACGGGTCGTTGGTCAGCGTGTCGCGTGTATAATACACCTGCTTCACGTCTTTGCAGTCAAAGATCACGCTGCGTCCGCCAAAACACATCCGCACCCTGCCGCTGTCGCTGAACTGGGCGGTGCCGTTTTCCATGGGGGTTTTGTTTTTCCCGGACATATACACCACGCCGCAGACCAGAAACAACACCGGAATCGCCACCGTCACCGGCAGGCTGTCGCCGAAAGCGCGCGCAATCGCGGCGGACGCCATCCATCCCGCCAGAAACAGCAGGATGCAGATCACGATGCCCGCAATTTCGCTGTCCTTGTTTTTGCACTGAAAGGATATGGTTTTCAACGCTTCACCGCCTTTCGCGTCATTCCTCCGTCTGCTCCTCGGTTTTGGACACATTCAGCTCCTTGGAGGACTTCCGGGTCACGCTCAGCGGAATGGTAAATTCGCCCATCGACTGGGTGACAACCTTCACACTGCCCTGCTTGCGCCCTCCCTTGGTGCGCACATAAAATGCCGCCGCGCCGCCCACAAAGGACAGCACCGAAGCGCCCATGACCTCCAGCGCGCCGTCGCAGGTCACGGTCAGACAGTCGGTGAAGTGGTGAATACGGTTGTCGTTGGAATCCACCGCCGCCACTTCAATCCGCGCCACGTCATAGGTTTCACCGTGAATCAGCTTGCTGCTGCTGACATTCACCTTGAATTTTGTCTTGGTGACAGGCTCCTTGACGACCGTCACCGCCACTCTGCCGCTGATAATCCCCTCAAAACGGAAGGACGTCCTGGTGCTTCTCGCCACAGCGTACTGCTCATACAGCCGCACCACTTCCTCCTCCGAAACCTTGTTGCCGGATTTGGCGCTGAAAAGCGCCATCAGGCTGTCCTTGACGCTGATGCCGGAGGAAGGCGCCGCATCCTCGCTCATCTCACTGATGACCCGGCGGATATCGTGTTCCTTTTTGGCATCAAATCCCTCTTTTTCCACCATCCTGCCGCCGATCAGGTCATCAATCAGAATCGGCGGGTGCGGCATATGGGGATATCTGGCGCGGTCGGGGAAGAACTCCGCCACCAGCTCATTGTTTTTGTACAGCTTCACGCTGTCGCAATTGGTAAAGGCATAGACATGACCGATCATACCCGAGCGGTGTTCCCCCGCCAGCATGGCGGAGGATATCTCCAGCACGGGTTTTTGGGAGGTCTGACTCAGATAAACCGCCGCCGCCAGCTTGGGGATGCGGTTGACGTCGCAGATGCCGTAGGGGCAGACGCCGTCGTTGCCGCCAAAGCTGGCGTGCGCGTTGTAATCGCTCAGGCACCAGCCAAAAGCGCCGATGATCTCGCTTCCGGCGTAGGCGGCGTCGATCATGCGGGCATGACTGAGCGCCTGGTCGAGAAGATCCTTCTCGCTGCCGTCGATGCGGGCGGGATAAAGATAACCGGTGTGTTCGGTAATCATCAGGGGCGATTTGCCGAGGGTGATCTCCGCCGCGTCATAGGCAAAGGCTTCGGTAAGGCTGCGCTTCTCGTAATCGTTGAAGCCATAGACCTCCTCGAGCAGCTCGCTGCCCTTGAAGTTTCTCACGCCGTACATGGGGCGCGAAGGATCCAGACGCCTGACGGCGTCGCAGATTTTCTTATTGGCGGCAGGGTGTTCCCGGGTTTCATCCGAACGCGTCCCCCACATCACAATACAGGGGTCGTTGCGATGCTCCCGGACGGTCTCGCTGACATTCTCCGCCAGCGTGTCGAGCCAATCGCCCTCCTTGGTGCAGCGGTAGCCCGGCATATCCCAGATGACCATCAGACCGATCTCGTTGCAGCGCTCGATGAAGTACTTGCTCTGGGGATAGCGCGCGGTTCTCACGGCATTGCAGCCGAGCGACTTGATGAGATCGGCGTCGCCGCGCTGCGCCGAAGCGGGCATGGCAAAGCCCTCGCCGGCGTAATTCTGCAAACGGTTCACGCCCAGCAGCTTGATCCGTCTGCCGTTGAGATAAAAGCCCTGCGCGTCCACTCTCACCTGACGGAAACCGATGGTATATTCCAGTTCGTCCCCGCCGGAGAGCGCCACCTTGAAGGTGTAGAGCTTCGGATTTTCCGGCGTCCAGGGCGTCACCTCCGCCGACACCGTCCACGATACATGATAATTGGACTGCTCCGCCTTATACTGGCAGGAACCCAGCCGCTTGCTGCCGTCGTAGAGCGAAAAGGCAAGCTTGCGCTCCCCCTCGCCGCCGATTTCGCCTGTGATGTCCAGCTTCCACCCCTTCTCGGTGAGCATGGGGTTGATAAACGTATCCTTGATGTAAAGCGGCGGAACGCCCTCCAGCCACACCTCACGGTAGATGCCGCCGAAGCCGAGGTAATCAAGCGGCGCGCCGTAGGGCGGCGTGTCCGCCCGCTCGGAGGAATCGACGATCACTGTGAGCTTGTTCTCGCTGTCGCACAGCAGCTCGGTAATATCATAGCTGAACCCCGTAAATCCGCCCTTGTGGGCAAACGCCGCCTTGTCGTTGACAAACACCGCGGCGCAGCTCATCACGCCGTCGAAATGCAGGAGAATGCGTTTTCCCTCCATCTCGTCCGGCACCACGAAAAGCTTGGTGTACTGGACGATCTTGCTGTCGTCCTCTCCGCTGAAATAATTCAGCTTGCCGCTGCCGCTGTTGTGGGGAATATCCACCGGGCGCACGGTGAAATCAAAACTTTCGTTTTTGCTTTTATTCGGGGAATAATCCGGGGTGAATCTCCAGCCGTAATTCAAGCTTGTCCTGAATCTTAACATAATATCCTCCCAAAAAAACGCCGAGAAATACGCCTGCGGGCAAGCGTACCAATCGGCGTTTGCAAACCTTGGATTATTTGACGCAGTACTGCTCCATGTACGCTTCCATTTTGGACTTCATCTCATCGTCGATGTAAACCTTGCCGTCCACGGGGTTGTTGTGGAGAATCTCAATGATCTCCTTCACCGTGACGATGGGATAGGTCACAATGCCGAATTCCTCATAGACCTCCTGAATGGCGGTCTTTTCGCCCTGTCCCCTTTCCATGCGGTCTACCGAGATGACCATGCCGGCAATCTCGATGTCGGCGGCTTTTCTGAGAACCGGCAGCGTCTCGCGGATCGCGGTGCCTGCGGTGATGACGTCCTCCACGATCAGCACGCGGTCGCCGTCCCGGAGCTTGTAGCCGACCATCGAACCGCCCTCGCCGTGATCCTTGGCTTCTTTGCGGTTGAAGCAGTAGTTGACGTCGCGGTCAAAGAGCCGGTACATCGAAATTCCCGCGGCGACGGCAAGCGGAATGCCCTTGTAAGCGGGACCGAAAAGCGCGTCGATCTTCCCCTCCACATGCTCCTGAATATTGCGGGCGTAATATTCGCCCAGCAGCGCCGCCTGCGCGCCGGTTTTATAATTGCCGGTGTTGACAAAGTACGGGGTCTTGCGTCCGCTCTTGGTGGTGAAATCACCGAAAAGCAGCACGCCGGAACGAACCATAAATTTTACAAATTCCTCTTTATATGACATAGCGCAAAAAACCTCCGGAAAGAAATGGATTTTTATCTATTATAGCATCAATGCCCCGCTATTGCAAGCAGTATTTGTAAAAAGACACGGAAATCAAGTTTTGGTCAATTTTACGCCTTTTCGTAGTACTGGTCAACCTTTTTCTGGCTCAGCCGGAAGGCTTCCTTGATCTGTGCTTTTGCCAATTCCGGCTTCTTGTTGATGATCTGCTTGATGGTCTTTTTGTTGTAATTCCAATAGCTGACGGTCGGCTCCCCCCAGCGCTCCGCCTGCCGGGGCATTTCATCCTTGATTTCGTCCGAAAGCTGATCCATGACGGCGATCACCCTGTCCGGGGCAAAGGTGGTCTTGACATGATGAAAATACCGCAGAATAAATTTCTCCCGGAAATCGCTGTTTTTGAGAAGATTGCGCGGAATGGCATTGTTGCACTTCGCCAGACCGTGGGTGGACCCCAGCATATAGCGCTTGATGTAATTGTTTTTGTAATTCACCAGCGAAAAGGCGTAATCGAGGTCAAACAGCATCCAGTGCCACTTGCCGTCGTTCCGGTCGCGGTAACAGCGGATATTGCCCGTGTCGTCATTGGCGACATAGGTTTCAAATATCCACCAGTCCATCAGGGAATCCACGTCGATCTGCGAACATACATAGTCATAATGCTTTTTGACGGTCAGATCGTGGGTTTCACAGTAGTCGCACAGCGCGAGATAATCGTCGCGGCTGCCTGCCTGGGTCTTTCGCTCCCACTTGACAATATCAATCTGCCCCTTCGTCATGTTGTATTTATGCACCAGATAATCCTCGTTGAGCTTTTCGCGCAGATAATACAGCCCCCAATATTCGCCGTTGATGTACAGCGCCACCGGCTGCGCCTCCATGTAGTCGCACTCCATGGCGCCGCGTATCAGCCGTGAACACAGTTCGTCGCGCATATGCGCCCGCTTCCAGTCCTGCCCCGACGGGCGCAGGACGAAGGAGGAAAACACACCGACCGCGTTGTTTCCGAAGAAGGGGAAATACACCTCATTCGCGCCGCATTTTTCCGAAAGAAGCACGGCGAGCGATTTCTGCTTTTCCTTCCGCGACGTTTCCCCGAACATTCTCGTCATGGCTTCAAAGGACACCGCCCGCTTGCCGCCGACATAATACTCAAACGTGATTTCCCTTTCCTCGGTGCTGTAATAATTGCTGCCGCCCGGCACCAGTCCGCCCTTCTCGCTTGACATGATGCCCGTTGCCCTCGAAAAAAGTCCCGCCGGGTCGGAGATGACCGAAACGACGGGAACGGTGTGTTCCTTCTCCACCAGAAAGGTGGCGGTCGTCATCTGACTGGGCAGATATCCCGCGCGGTACGCCACCGCGCGCACCACGGTGCTTTTGACGACGGTAATCGGTCCCTTGTATTTATGGGAGGCGGAGGTGGGCATCTGACCGTCGGTGGTGTAATACACCGTGCAGTCCTCCGGCGCGGCGACGGTGAACTGAAACCCCGACGGCACATAGCCGCCGCCCGACGAAAAGACAGGCGAAGGCGCATATCCCGCATAGGTGGTTATGCCGCCGTTGCTCTGCCCGGGCGTGGGCGTTTCAAACACGACCACCTCGTTTTTCCGGGAATCCACCCGACCGGAGGAATGTCCGGCGGTCTGCTTTCCCGACGGGAAGATATCAATGATATGCCCGCCGTCGTCAAAAAGCCAGATGTCCTCCCCGCCCTGGTTCAGCTTGAAAGCCGCCTGCATGGTTTTTCCTTTTTTCGATACGTTTTTGCCGCTGCAATAGACCACCGCGTAGCCGCCCGGCGCGAGCGTCACGTCGGGAAAGACAAAGGCGGCTCCCTCAGCGCTTTTGGACAGTCCGTACCCGCTGAGTGAAACCGCGTTCGCCGATGTGTTGTGTATTTCGATAAAGTCATTTTTAAAATCGCCGTCCTTATCCGAAACGCACAGCGCCTCGCTCACAAAAACCGGAGAATAAGGCGCGGCGCTGACCGCGGCCGTCAGCGCAAAGGAATAGGACGTGTTGGCGCCGCCCGGCGTGGGGCTGGCAAACAGCCGGAATTCGCCGCTTTCGGGATCCCGCCCGCAGGAGACATTGGGATTGAGATCCCCGAGTGTGACGGAATCCACCTGCTGTCCCGCGATGGAATAGAGCGACAGCGTTTCCCCGGCGCTCAAGCCAAACCCGGTGTGATATTCGCCCGGAACGGCGGACGTCCGGTCGGAGCAGAAGACAAGCAGGTAGCCGCCCGCGCCGATAACCGCGTCTTCCGGGAAAAACCATCTGCCGCCCTCCTGACGGTCCGACAGCGAATAGCCGTTCAGGCTCACATCGCTGTCCGTTGTGTTGTAAAGCTCAACCCAGTCACAGTAGCAATTGTTGCTGTCGTAAATGACATAGGTGTTTTTGGTCATGTACTCGTTGATGACCACGCCGCTCGGGGGAAAGACCAGCGTTTCCGGCGTCCGGGACGTGGCGCCGCTGTTTTCCCTGCCGGGAGACGGTTCCGCAAACCACGCGTAGTCCTCCGCCGCGCTGTCATAGCCGTAGGATATGTTGCTCACGCCGCTCTCGGGTATCGAAATCTGCTGGATCACGTCGCCCGCCGCATTGCTGAAAACCAGTGTTTCCCCTTTGGAAGAAAGCTTGAAATTCGCGTGAATATTGCCGTATTCATCCGTCATATTAAGACCCGACAGGTAAACGATCCCGTATCCGCCCGGCTCGATGGCAAGATCGGTGGGAATTTCCCATTTTCTGGGCATTTTGCCGTTGTCCGACAGATAACACCCCTTCAGATTCACCGCCTCGTCGGAGGTATTGGTAAACTCGATCCAATCGTAGCAGCTCTTGTCGGGAAGCGGCAGATAGTAGCTGTTGGCGCTCATGACCTCATTGATTCTTACCTGGTCGATGACAGCGCGCCCCGTTTCCTTCTTTTGGGCGCAGCCCGTCATGACGGCGACCGCCGCCAGAAGACAAACGACCATTTGCTTCAAACCGTTTCGCAACAGAAAGCCTCCTTTAAAGTGCGCTCACATTCGTTCGCTAAGATAATAGAGAATAAATAATAAATAATAAATAATAGAAAATGAGCGCTGCGCGCTGAATATATAATGCAAGGTGCCTGGGGAAAACGGCGCCTTCCTTCTATCTATTCGTTATTCACTATCCACAACTTAAGTACTCCCTCAGTCACCCGTCAGCAAAGCTGACAGTGACAGCCCCCTCAAAGAGGGAGCCGAATATTGCCTCCCTCTTTCCTGTATCGCAAGCGATACAAGGGGAGGTGGCACGCCGTAGGCGTGACGGAGGGAGTTATTTTCCCTAAGTTGTGGTCAGTGAACCACTAACCACTAACCACTGACCACTAACCACTTCACACTTCACACTTCACACTTCACACTTCACACTTCACACTTCACACTTCACACTTCACACTTCACACTAACCACTAA
>CACWOA010000026.1 GCA_902762395.1 uncultured Ruminococcus sp. | reverse complement strand
TTCGAGCGGCTGCCGCAGAATCTCCAGCGCCGAATTGTTGAATTCCGGCAGCTCGTCGAGAAACAGCACACCGTTGTGCGCGAGCGACACTTCGCCGGGGCCGGGAATATGTCCGCCGCCTGCCAGCGCGGCAGGTGAGGCATTGTGATGGGGCGCACGGAACGGACGGCGACGGATAAGCTGCACATTGGGCGGCAGAATGCCCGCGATGGAGTGGATTTTGGTAACCTGTATGGATTCCTCAAAGGTCATGTCGGGCAGAATTGAGGGCAGCCGCTTGGCAAGCATGGATTTGCCCGAACCGGGCGGCCCGATCAGCAGCACATTGTGACCGCCTGCCGCCGCCACCTCCAAAGCCCGCTTAGGCGCGACCTGTCCGCGCACGTCGGCAAAATCGGGACAGTGAACGCCCTGTTCCTCAGCGGGAAAATCCTCCGGGCGCACCGGCGTTAATGACGCTCTGCCCGTGATGTGCGCCACAATTTCCTCCACTTTTTCCACGGCGTAAATGTCCAACCCGTTCACCACCGACGCCTCCGCGGCATTGGCTTTGGGGATATACAGCGACGTGTAGCCGAGGTCCCGCGCCATGATCGCCATGGCCAGCACGCCGCGCACCGAACGAACCTCCCCCGTCAGCGACAGTTCCCCGATAAAGGCGCAGCCCTCCGGCACGCCCTCGATCTGACGGCTGGCGCACAGCAGCGCCATAAAGATGGGCAGGTCGTACATCGGCCCCTCCTTGCGGATATCGGCGGGAGCCAGATTCACGGTAACTTTGCCCAGCGGGAATTCATACCCGCAGTTGTCCATCGCCGCTCTCACGCGGTCGCGCGACTCCTTGACCGACGTGTCGGGCAGCCCCACCACGTCAAATCCCGGCAAACTCTGGTTGATGTTCGCCTCCACCTGTATGGCGTAAGCGTCAATGCCAAAGGTTCCCAGACTGTTGATCGCAGCAAACATGATGTTTTATTTTCCCCCTCATTTTTCTATATCTATGTAAATCTCCTGCATCCTCTGCGCAAAAACATTGCGGCGTGGACGTATCGTCACGCGTTTTTTGCTGAGCAGAATCGTGCCGTACTGGTCGGCAAAATCAAAGGAAGGCAGGCGCGGCATTTTCTTGTCAAGCACTGCTTCACCTGCCTGATTCGTCACGCGCAGGCGAGGACATATCCGCAGATCGTCGGCAATGCCCACCCAAAGGCAGGCGCGCAGCGCGGCGGATTCTTTTGTTTTATACGGCACCTCGAAATCCTCGCCCTTTTGCAGAATCTCCTCCTGTAAATCGGCAAGCGCCGCCTTGTCTGCTTCCTCGCGGCAAAAATGCGCTGTCAGCGCACCCACCGCCTGCCGCAGGTACCATTCGCCCGACCCCGCTCCATATCGAAGCGCGCGGTCCTCTTCCTCGCTCACGCCTATGTCTATATAGCGGTACCAATTGCTTTGTCCGCTGTATACCGGCAGTTCGGCAATCCATTGGGACTGCCCCTCTTGCAGTCGGGTGGTAAAATTCAAGTAGAGGTGATCGTACTTCCCGTCAGGGTCAAGCTGAAACGGTTTCTCCCGAAGCGCCCAAAGCAGCCGTTCTGTCGGCGCGAGGCTTCCCTTTGCGGTGCAGTGTTCGCAGTCCCGGCGGATGTCCAGATGATCCGCGCCTCTTTCTCTGAAAAAACGAATGTCCTTTAGATATGCCATCTCATTTTCTCCCTTTCAGTGACGATTATCTATTATCTATTATCTATTCTTTATTCTCTATTATTTTAGCGAGCGTATGCGAGCGCTAAGACAGCCTGCCCTGCCCGATAAATTCGCGCAGCAGCGAATCGGCGGGAATCAGCCCTTCGTCTAAGTTTTCAAAAAGCGACAGCTTTTGAATATAATCCTGCGCCTCGGCATAATAGGGGCTATCCTCCCCCAGCGCGCGCAAAATCTCAATCGCCTTATCCGCAATGGCGTTGACCTCGTAGATATGGATAGAATTAATGGTCACGGTCGCGAGGCGCTTGTAATCGGAAATATACAGTTCCTCCCCGCGCATCACCGACGGCCACATGGCAAAAGTGCGTTCCGGCGGACTGCTGCGAAAGCGGTAGTCCCGCACCAGCCGACGCAGAAACCGGATCTGATGCGCGTCGATCACCACATCGTCGCCCTCCTTGATGCCCTGCTTGACGCTGATGTAGATTTTGACCATCTTATCCTCCGGCAGACAGTCCGTGATGATGGGATTGAGCGCATGAATCCCCTCGACAATCACTACGTCGTTCTCTCCGATTTCGAGCGGATAGCGCTCCGGCGCGGGACGTTTGGTGCCAAAGTCAAAGCGCGGCATCATGCAGCGTCCTGTTTCGAGAAGCGATGACAGGCATTCCCGCATGAGCCTGATATCCAGCGCGTAGACCGATTCATAATCATAGCCGCCGCCGGGCAGGCGCGGCGCTTTTCCCTCGCCCTTGAAGAAATCGTCGAGCGACAGCCGCACGGCGTTCGCCCCCGAAGCCTGCACGCGGTTCACCAGCATATTGGCGGTGGTGGTCTTGCCCGAACTCGACGGACCGCACATCATGATGACCTTGCGCCCGTCGCCCGTGGACATGACAAAATCCGCAATTTCATTGACGCGCTTGGCATACTGCTGCTCCATCTGGCGGATCAGCTCCTGCGGCGCGTTGCGGACGGCGTGATTGATATGCCGCAGCCGTTCGGTGTAGTGAATGTAGTAATCAACAAAATTGATCATAGAATTTCTGAATACCCTTCTTTCTTTCGATCATTTCATCAAAACGGGAGATGTACTCATAGGGATATTTGTAGTTGAAAATGCGCTCGATGTTGTTGACGCGGGGCTGCTTGAGCTTGGTCACCGCGCCGCCGCCCACAGCTAAAATCGTGTGGGTTTCATCCATGATAAAGACGTTGTACACGCCCTCAAATCCCGGCTTCGCCCAGCCGACATTTTCCAGATTGCCCACCATGCCCGACTGACGGTAGAGATAATAGGGGTCGTAGCCCGTCTCGGTCAGACACTTCTCCCCGTAATCGAGCATCCGCGAGGCAAGTTCGCCCTCGGCATTGTACTGCGCGATATGCTCCGTCACCAGTCCCGCAGCCCGCTTCATGGCGAGAGTATGGACAGTGATGGACGCGGGATCCATGGCGATCACGCCGTCGATCGTGCGGCGGTAGGAGTCGAAGGTGTCGCCCTGCAAGCCCGCTATCAGATCCATGTTGATATTGTCAAACCCCGCCGCCTTTGCCATATCCATGGCGGCATACACCTGCTCTACCGTGTGTCGTCTGCCGATGGAGCGCAGGATTTCGTCATTGAGCGTCTGGGGGTTGATGCTGATTCTCCCCACGCCGCAGCGCCTGAGCGCCGTAAGCTTTTCGGGCGTGATGGTGTCGGGTCGCCCCGCCTCCACAGTGAATTCATGCACATCCGAGAGATCAAAGCGGTCGGATACCGCTGTCAGTACGCGTTCCAATTGCTCTGCGGAAAGGGTGGTGGGCGTGCCGCCGCCCATATAGACCGATTCGAGATGCAGTCCCAGCGATTTGGCGATGTCGGCGGTCATTCCGATTTCCTTTACCAGCAGTTCGGTGTATTCCGGCATGAGTTTCGCCGCGTGTTCAATCGACTGCGAAACAAAGGAACAATAGCTGCACCGCGACGGACAAAACGGCACGGAAATATACAGGCTGAAGGAATTATCCCGCGAGAGCGAGAGGATTTTATCTTCCCCCAGCACGGTACGGCGGCTGAGCGCCAGCTTCTTTTCGGAGACAAGGTAATCCTCCCGAAAACGCCGCTCCGCTTCTTCCCTGCCATATTCGCGGGTCAGCATACGCAGCAGCTTCATGGGGCGGATGCCCGTGAGCAGTCCCCAAGGGGGGTTGAAACCCGTGAGCGCCGTAAACTGTCGGCAAAGGAGCTGCGCGGCGGCAAGTTCGCAAAAGCCCTTGTCCTCCGCTTTTTCCTGCGGCACGAGCGTTTCGTCGCGGAATTCCTTCTCCCCCGCTTTCAGCCGGGAGGAAATATGCCGCCCGTTCCACCGCACCTCAATGCGCAGGGCATTCGGGTCGTCGGCTTCTTTGTCGCTGTGTTTCTGGTCGGGAAAGAACACCCTGGCCAGTTTTTCATATTCATAACGGGAAGCAATTCCCTCAGTCACAATATACATAGTAAAGTCAACCTTTGTGTTTGATAAAGTAGAAGCGTCAGTGATTCTGTCCGAAATAGCGGACATACGGATTGCTGACCCGCTCACGGGAAAGCGTCGTCACGCCCTCATGCCCGGGATAAACGATATAATCCCCCTCGAGCGCCATCAGCCTTTGCAGCGAGCGGCTCATCTCGGAAGCACTGCCGCCGGGGAAATCCGTGCGCCCCGCGGATTCGCGGAAGAGGGTGTCGCCCGAAAAAATCAGCCCCTCGGTGATGTAGCAGCAGCTTCCCACGGTATGTCCCGGCGTGTGCATGACGGTAAACTTCGTTTCCCCCACATAAAACGTCTCCCCGTCGTCAAAAGTGAGATCGGCAGGCGGATAAATCGTGCGCTGTCCGAAGAAATACCCCGAAAGATTGATCCCGGAATCCCGCAGTCCCGCCGCGTCATGTTTTTGAATCGCGACAGGCGCTCCGGTCAGTTCCCTGACTTCGCTCACACCGCCCACATGGTCAAAATGGCAGTGCGTCAGCAGGATATAATCAAACGACGCCCTCCCCGCCTCCTCGATGGCGGCACGCAAACGGTCATTCATCTCACCCGGGTCAATGATGGCGCACCGTCCGGTGCTTTCGTCCCGATAGATATAACAATTGGTTTCCAGTTCTCCGACCTGTATTCCGGTAACTTTCATTGGGTGTTTCTCTCCTTTGTCAGCTCTTTCTTGCTCTCTTCAGCTCGTCGCTGTCAAGCAGTATCGTCACGGGGCCGTCGTTGAGCAGCTCCACCTTCATATCCGCGCCGAATTCTCCCGTCTGCACATCCGCAATGCCGTGTACCTCCCGCAGCAGGCGGACATAATATTCATACAGCTCACCCGCTTCGTCCGGCGGCGCGGCGTCGGTAAAGCTCGGACGGTTCCCTCTGCGGCAGTCCGCATAGAGCGTAAACTGCGAAATCACCAGCACCGCACCGCCGACGTCCGCCAGCGCCTTGTTCATCTTGTCATTTTCATCGCAGAATATCCGCATACCCGCCGTTTTTTTGGCAAGCAGTTCCGCGTCCTCGCGGGTGTCGCCTGTCCCCGCGCCGAACAGAATCAAAAAGCCCTGTCCGATCTTTCCTTTTGTCACGCCGTCAATCGTCACCGACGCGTATTGCACACGCTGAATCACTGCGCGCATATGTGTTCATCATCTCCACTCAAGATTTTTTATTCGTTTTCAACCCAATTCCTAAATACCGTCAGTATTTTCACCAGCTTATTCGGGTCGCCCGCCCCGTAAAAAATCATTCCCTGTGAAGGGTCATTTCTTACCTGACAAAATATCCAATCATCGTCGCCGTTGTCATCTCGGATTTCGGTAAACGGTTTATTCTCCATCCCGGTGTGCGTCAGGTCAATATGGATCACCCAACCGGGATTATCGACATTGCGTATCTCCACACCGTAAAATTCTTCCCATTCACCGTCACAGTGATCGGCATACCAATGTTGCAGCCATGTCAATAAATCCATCAGAGATTCCTCCTATCTTCATAAAGCAAAAATCGGCAGCCCGCTTTTGTCACAGTCCGCCGATTTGGAATTATTGCTTGCCTTTCAGCTTTTCATACTGCCCCTTGATCGCCTGAAAACTGTCATTGCTGAGAATATGCTCGATTTTGCAGGCGTCCTGCGCCGCCGTTTCGGGGTCCACGCCCAGCAGAACGAAATATTCCGACACCACCTTATGGCGTTCATAAATCTTATCCGCCACGTCATACCCCATTTGGGTAAGCGTGATATGTCCGCTCTCGTCCACCTGAATATAGCCGTTTTCGCGCAGATTTTTCATGGCAACGCTCACGCTCGGCTTGGAAAATCCCATCTCATTGGCGATGTCGATAGAACGCACCGAACCCTTCCGCTCGTGAAGAATCAGGATCGTTTCCAGATAATCTTCGGCGGATTGTCTGATATTCATCATACTGCCTACACACCTCCCGCACAACCAGCGATTCTCTTGCCGTTTTCTGTGTTGTGCCAGTTAATCACCCCTATTATACACTTTTTTTGCGGTTATTACAACAATTAATTCCCCCGAAAAACATACAATATGGTTAATTTTTCGTGAATATTGGTACTTGTTTTATTTGAAATACATATACAGACGGCATTGCAGCATGCCGTTGTAGAGCTTGCGCTGCTTGTCGCATTTTCTGCCGAAGAACTGCTCGAACTGCTCATCCGGCGTAATGACGGCATAACTCCAGCCGCCCCGCCGCTCGAATTTCTCGCCCATCGTGGCATAAATTTTCCGGGCGCTCTCCACGTCGAGCAGCCTCTCGCCATAGGGCGGATTGCAGACCACCACGCCCTTTTCGCCGTCGGGCGCAAAATCCGCGATATCCCGCTGCGCAAAGGTAATGCGCTTGGACATACCCGCTTTATAGGCGTTTTCCCGCGCCAACTCGATGACGGAAGGGTCGATGTCGTAGCCGCAGGCGGTAAACGGCGCGTCACGGCGGATGAGGTCTTTGGCGCGGGTGCGTTCCTCCTGCCACACGCTGCGGGGAATGGTCCGCCACCCCTCCGCGGCAAAGGAACGCCGCAGTCCCGGCGCGACATTGAGCGCCTTCATCGCGGATTCAATGAGAATGGTACCCGAACCGCAGCAGGGGTCGATGACATGGGAATAGCTGCGCACAAAGGCAATATCCGCCATCGCCGCCGCCAGCGTCTCGCGGATGGGCGCGATCGCCCCGTTGCGGCGGTAGCCGCGCTTGTGCAGACTCGCGCCGGAGGTGTCGATCATCAGCAGCACGTTGTTTTTCATAATCAAAAACTGCACGCGATGCACCGCGCCGGTTTCCTCGAACCAGCTCAATCCGTATTTCTGTGACAGACGGTCAACGATGGCCTTTTTGATGATTTTCTGACAGTCGGGAACGGAATGCAGCTTCGAGCCGAGGGAGCTGCCTTTGATGGGAAACGCGTCGGATTTACCGATCCAGCGTTCCCACGGCAGCGCCTTGGTGCCTTCAAACAGTTCGTCAAAGGTCATCGCGTCAAACCGCCCCATCACCACGCAGACGCGCTCGGAATAGCGGCAGTTGAGATTGGCGCGCACCAGCATCGCTTCGTCGCCCTCAAAGAGAACGCGCCCGTTTTCGGCGGCGACATTCTCCGCCTCCATGCGGCGCAGTTCCCCTGCCGCCAGTCCTTCCACGCCGAACTGACAGGGCGCCGCCATGATAATTCTATCGCTTATGGTAATCAAAACCTTTCTGTTAATGATTGTTTAATTGTACGGTTTGTCCGGGCAGATTTTATTCCAGCGGTATTTCACATCGTCGGTGGAGATAATCAACACACAATCGCGGCTGTAGGGCTTCTTTTTGCGCCAGAGAACACACTCGAAAATTACGGATTTATAGCCCGTGTAGGCGTAGAGAAATTCCAGTTCCTGTCCCTTCTGATTGATCTTGCGCTGGAGTTTTTCATAGTCAAAGGTCTTGCGGATGACCTTGCCGTGCTTTTTGACAAAGACATAACAGGTCAGATCGGCATTCACATCGCCGGAAAGCAGGTGAAAATCCACCTGCGACTGATCGGTGCAGAGCAGCTTCCTGTAAGGATTGCGGGGATTCTTCTCCGAAATCCAGAAGCCGTCCGCAAAATCAAAGGACAGCACGTCTTTATTAAGAAAAACATTGGTGGCGCGGCAGTCATGCAGACTGATGCTCTCGCTGTTTCTGTCGAAAAATTTATACATCTGTATTCCCTCTCACTTGATGGTTGATTCTTCTTTCATTCTCACAAAGGTTCCCTTGGCAATCGGCTGACCCGTATAGGGTATCCTGACCGTCATGGTCGCGTGGGGCGCCGCTTCAATGGCATGACCCTCGCCGTCGTACATTTCCGTCACCGGCAGCAGGAAGGGTCGCGCGTGCGGCGGCATCACGTCGAGGGTGTCCCCTACCCGGAATTTGTTGCGCTGGCTGAGCGTCAGAAAGCCGCCGCCGCAGTCCTCCACCATGCCCGCGACCTTGTATTCCCTCACATAGCCGCCGTTGTCAAGTACCTGCCCCGGCTCGCTGCCGAGGTAAAATCCGGCGGAATATTCGCGGTGGCTGACCTTGCGCAGTTCATCGAGAATCGCGTCATCCGGTCGATACTCCGGCGAGGGATGCTGATAATAGCCGTCAATCGCCTGACGGTAGGCATTGGTGACGGTCGCCGTGTAATAGGAGGATTTGGCGCGTCCCTCTATCTTGAAGGAGGTAATGCCGCACTCGATCAGACGGGGGATATATTCGATCATGCACATATCGCGCGAATTGAGAATATGGGTTCCCTTGTCCTCGAAAATCTCGAATTTCTGCCCCTCGCGGTGTTCCTCGGTGAGAAAATATTTCCAGCGGCAGGGCTGGGCGCAGTCGCCGCGATTGGCGTCGCGCCCGGTGAAATAGCTCGACAGCAGGCACCTGCCCGAAAAGGACACGCACATCGAACCGTGTACAAACGCTTCGATCTCCAGTTCCCGCGGCGTTTTCGCGCGAAGCGCCGCAATCTCGTCAAAGCACAGTTCCCGCGCCAGCACCACACGGGACGCGCCCATGTTGTAGAATTCGCTGGCGGTGGCGTAATTGGCAACACCCGCCTGCGTGGAGATATGCACAGCCACATGCGGGGCATACCGCTGCGCCATGCGCATGACCCCGATATCGGCGATAATCAGAGCGTCCACGCCCGCGTCCGCCGCCCGTTCGAGAAAGTCGGGCAGCAAAGCCACTTCGTCGTTGCGCGGCACCGTGTTGCAGGTCATGTAAACCTTCACGCCGCTGTCGTGCGCGAATTTCACGCCCTCCACGAGCTGTTCCTGATTAAAATTATGCGCGCCCGCCCGCATACCGAAAAGGGTTCCGGCGAGATACACCGCGTCCGCGCCGTACATCACCGCGCATTGCAGGCGCTCGCTGTCCCCCGCCGGAGAGAGAAGCTCCACGCGGTCGGGGAAGTGATTGTTATCGGACATTTTCTCTCGTTCCTTTATAAAGTAGTATAGTTGACGGCAGCGTATTCTCCATGGGTCAGCAGCGCAATACAGGGATATTTTTCCTCTCCGGAAATCCAGATTTCGTCCTGCTCCCGCGCTCCGGCGTGTTCCCGGATGAAAGCCGTCACTTCGTCCGGTTTGTCAAAGAAAAAATTGCCGTTGGCACAAACTGTCATTTCGTTCTTCTCCCCTCACAGCAAAAGCAGATCGTCCCATTCCACACAGGTCGGGCGGGACAGCGTTTCGCAGAATTCCTCCACGCATTGCAGCGCCGTATCAAAGGAAATCACCTCGCGTACCGGGAAGGGTATGGTTTCATCCCCCGCGAAAAACAGGATTTCTTCTCCCGTTTCGCCATCCTCTCCGCGGGAAGCATCCCCTGTCGCCTGGTACGTTTCGCCGGGGAGCGCCCCTAAATAAGACAAATGCACACCGTTTTGGTTAATGAGAAGACAGAGACAGGGAAAGACTTCCTCTCCTTTCACGCCCAGTTCATCGGCAGGATGCGCCTTATGCCGTTCCCGAAGAAAGCCGAGAATTTCCTGAGACGTAGAAAAGGCATAGCTTTGCTCATTGGTTTCGATGACCATTGCAACGATCTCCTATGGTGTTCTTATTCTATTTAAGAATAACATTAATCGGAGAGGTTGTCAAGATTTTCCCTTTTTTTCAAAACGGATTTGAAAACCGGAACCACCCACGCGGCAATAAAAAAATCAAAAAATCTCTTGCATTTCCCTGCTGTGTGTGTTATAATACAAATCACGGACGTGAAAATCCGCAATTCGCCGGTGTGGTGGAATTGGCAGACACACGGGACTTAAAATCCCGTGATGGAAACATCGTACCGGTTCAAGCCCGGTCACCGGCACCAACAGCACGCTTGGTTCGCTCTGCGAGCCAAGCAGCTAAGATAAGAAATAATAGAGAATAGATAATAGAGAATAGTGACATGAGAAATCGACACTGTTGTATTTATTATCTATTCTTTCTTCTTTATTATCGGGAAATTTAACGAAAGAAGAGGTGTCCGATGAAAAAACTTATCTTTCTGCTGCTCAAATACGGCATGAAATTTCTGTACTTCTTCATGAAACTGCTCACACCCGTGCAAAACAAGGCGGTCTTTCTCAGCCGCCAATCAGATCAGCCATCTGTCAATTTCCGCATGATCGAGCGGGAACTCCAACGCGCCGACCCGCAGATGCAATGCGAATTTTATTGCCGTCTGGGGCTGAAAAGCGAGATGGGGCTTTCCTACGCGCTGCTCATGCTGCGCCAGATGAAAGCGCTCGCGGGCGCCAAGGTCTGCTTTACCGAGAGCTATTGCATTCCCATCAGCGTCTTAAAGCACAAGCCTCATCTCAGAATCATCCAGATCTGGCACTCGATGGTCGCTATCAAAAAATTCGGCTGGCAGACAGTGGACAAACCGGAGGGCAGCTCCTCCGACATCGCCGGAATCATGCAGATGCACGAGGGCTACGACGCTGTTACTGTCGGCAGCGAATATATGAGACCCTTCTTTGCCGAAGCCATGCGCACCCCCCTCGAAAAAATCCTGCCGCTGGGTATGCCCTCCGCCGACAGCATTCTGGCATTAGGCGTGCAGACAGAAGACCTGCGGGAGCAGCTTTACGCCGCTTATCCGCAGACACGGGGTAAAAAAATCGTGGTCTATGTTCCCACCATGCGCCGCGATTACGCCATCGACTGCGCCGATCTGGCGGAGCACTTCGATTACGAACACAACGCGCTGATCATTAAGCTTCACCCGCTCGACCGGCATACGGTCATCGACAATCCGAATGCCATTCAGGACACGGTATTCACCACCGAACAAGCCATTGCCGCGGCGGACGCGGTGATTTC
This sequence comes from uncultured Ruminococcus sp., assembly GCA_902762395.1. Lineage (GTDB taxonomy): Bacteria > Bacillota > Clostridia > Oscillospirales > Acutalibacteraceae > RUG762. The sequence continues at coordinate 3,753 of CACWOA010000026.1, read as the reverse complement.
GGATTACTCCGGCGCGGCGGCGGAAGCCGCCCTGCTGCAAAAGCCCGTCTATTTCTTCACGCCCGATGTGGCGGAGTACAGCGGCGCGTGCGGCATCAATATCAATCCCCTCGAAGTCTTCCCCCGCGTTTCCTTTGACAACGCCGACGATCTGCTGACCGCCATCGGGGAAAACCGCGCTTCGCAGGACGACATTGCCACCGTCCGCGAATTGCTCTGCGGCGGCTGCGACGGACACTCCGCCGCAAAAATCGCCGCCCTCGCTTTTGCGTGACGCATTCATATCAGCCGATTGCAGTTTTCCATCAGCCACTTGGCGACGCCGTCCTCGTCGTTGGACTCGATCACATCGTCCGCTACCCGTTTGAGCGCATCCACGGCGTTTTCCACGGCGTAGCATTCGTCCGCCACCTCAAAAAGCGGCACGTCGTTGATGGAATCGCCAAACGCGATGATTTTCTCCATGCCTGTCAGCCGCATGAGATCGTCAATGGCGTGCGCCTTGCTCACGCGGTAATCCATGATCTCCAGCCAATATTCGGGGCGGTAGATTTCCCGCTGCAAAATGCAGTTGAGGCTGTCGCTGCCCATCAGAATATCCCGCACCGGAAGCAGCGTTTCCTGTTCATCTTCAATGCAGGTGACATAAAACACCTCGCCGCAAAACAGATCGTCAAAGCTGTCCACCGGCAGCATCCGTTCGTCGCCGTCGCGGGAATCGAGATAGTGCATCATGCCCTCGCTCTCTGCGCCTCTCACCCACAGCACCTTCTCCTCTCCGTCAAGGAAGGTGTACACCAGCGGATGAATGCCGCAGCCGTGCAGCGTTTGAGCGATCAGCGCCACCTGCGCTTCGTCAAGGCTCTGTATCTCAATAATTTCCCCCGTAGAGGGATGTTTGATACACGCGCCGTTGTAGGTAATGACGGGAAGACGCAGCGCCAGCCGATTGGTCAGCGTCAGGGAGGAATTGAGCGAACGCGCGGTAGCATAGGTAAAATTTACCCCCAGGGAGGAATTGAGCGAACGCGCGGTAGCATAGGTAAAATTTACCCCGCGCGCGATGACGGAATTAATGGCCTGAACGGTAAATTCGGACAGACGGGCATCAGAATGCAACAGTGTGCCGTCCAGATCTGAAATAACCATTGTTTTCAAAAAATATCACTCCGTTTATATATATAAAATTCAACATAAGGAATCAAGTAACATGAAACTGGGAAACATTGAAATACAGGGCAAGGCGGTGCTGGCGCCTATGGCAGGCGTGACCGACCGCGCCTTCCGCGAACTCTGCATGGGCTTCGGCGCGGCTTACTGCACCAGCGAAATGGCGAGCGCCAAAGCACTCACCATGAGCGACAAAAAAACCGCCGAGCTTCTCGCCATTTCCGAAAGCGAACGTCCCATGGCGCTCCAGCTCTTCGGCTACGAACCCGAAACCATCGCCGCCGCCGCGAAAATCGCGGCGCAATACCGTCCCGCCGCCATTGATATCAACATGGGCTGCCCCGCGCCCAAAATCGCCAACAATCACAGCGGCAGCGCCCTCATGAAAGACCCCGACCTCTGCGGGAGAATCGTGGAAGCCGCCGTCAAAGCCACCGACCTGCCCGTGACCGTCAAAATCCGCAAGGGCTGGGACGCGCATTCCGTCAACGCCGTGGAGGTGGCTAAAATCTGCGAAGCGGCAGGCGCCAGCATGATCGCCGTACACGGACGCACGCGGGAACAAATGTACGCGCCGCCCGCCGACTGGGACATCATCGCGCAGGTCAAACGCGCCGTGCGCATCCCCGTCATCGGCAACGGCGACATAACCACCGCCCTCGACGCAATGCATATGCTGGAGCAGACCGGCTGTGACCTCGTCATGGTAGGACGCGGCGCACTTGGCAACCCGTGGATTTTCCGCGAGATCAATTCCCGGTACGAGCGCGCCTGCCCCGTTTCGCCGCCCGGTCTTTATGAAAGAATCACCGTCATGCACCGCCACATCCAAAAGCTCTGCGAATACAAGGGCGAACGGGTGGGCATGCGGGAAGCCCGCAAGCACACGGCGTGGTATATGAAGGGACTGCGCGGCGCTGCCCGGCTGCGCGTCATGTGCGGCGAGCTGCGGGAATTCTCCGACATGAAAGCGCTGACACAAGCTATTATGGAGGAAAACGCCTGATTCTGCCCTATATAGCCTCATAAAATGAAAAATCGCACTGTACGGATTTTGTCAATCGGAAATCTGTACAGTGCGATTTGCCTTATCCTTTAATTTTCTTCCTTATGGTCCTTCACCTTGATAAACAGGTAAGAACCCATGATCACTACCATAAAAATACCGCCGCCGATAATGAATGCCTGCGAATTATCCAGCGGTTTCACCTCGATTTTGGAGGCGTCATGCTCGAGCTGCTGCATGGATTGTTCATTGACATAGCCTTCATGTTCTTCCACGGCTGTGGCCTGATCATTGTTATGCACCACCTCCGGCTTGAACCGACGGGTATAGAAAAATATCATGACAACGGCCGTCAGCATAACCACCAAAGAAATGCCGATCAATACGATAAAGCTTGTTTTGCCGTTTTTATTCTTCTTGTTCTGTTTCATACTGCGCACCTCAGCCTTTCCGTCTCAGAAAAAATATCCATTTATATTTATATCACATTTCCAAAATGATTGCAAGCACTTTTCCTATTTATTTTCTTTTTTCCCTCACAAAATTATGAATCATTTTTTGAGGGATTTGTCTTGCCGCGCTGTTCTCTGATCTGCATATAGTTGTTATAGTAATCATTCAGACTCTTCTGTAAATCAGCGTCGTTATGCTTGATGCGATCACTTCTCTGCCGCCTGTAGTCCGTGCTTCCGCGGCTGTTGTCCCGTCCGGTACGGCGCGCACGGTCATAATCAGGGTCGCGCCTGCGCCGTTCCTCCATCAGATATTTTTCTTCCTCTGTCAGTTCCTTCTCTTCCCGGCGGCGGGGACGTTCCTCTCCGTAGTCTTCCCTGTCCCGGCGGGACGGGCGCGGGCGTTCTTCTCCGTAGTCTTCCCTATTGCGGCGGGACGGGCGCGGGCGTTCTTCTCCGTAGTCTTCCCTGTCCCGGCGGGACGGGCGGGGACGTTCTTCTCCGTAGTCTTCCCTGTCCCGGCGGGACGGGCGCGGACGTTCTTCTTCTTTGTCATCGGAGTCCGGACGGCGATCCCATTCTTCCTCTATATGGGTGATGTCCAATCCCTGTTCCTTGGCCTTGACCATATGGTTGAGAATGCTCAGCCGTTTTCTTACGGTGCCGCTTTCCCTTTTTGCGAAGTGACCGCTCTCCTCCGTCTCCCGGTTTAACGAATAGGCAATGCGTGCTTTCGGGATATCGACATATTCCCCGGCATGCTCGATCAGTTTATTGAATGCCTTCATCTCGCTTTTATATTTCACACCAAAGAAGGCCGCAAAGGTATAGAAAACACAAAAGCACCGAAAGGCATCTGGATCGCGAACCTTGAGTCATCATATACATATACAGGCAGGAACATAACGCCGGAAGTGCATCTGACTCTTCCATTTGATTCAGGCCGAACCCGTATCGGGCTCGGCCATATATTAATTCTCTTTCTGAACAGACAGGATAATGGCTTCCGCTTCATTCAGCGCGGCATTGACATCAAACGCCCCTTCCTGCTCTTCAATAATGCGCAGTACCAGTTCCTGCGGCACTTTTCCGGTTCCCTCATAAGTGAGGGTACCCTCCTTCGCG
>CACWOA010000025.1 GCA_902762395.1 uncultured Ruminococcus sp. | reverse complement strand
CTCGGCTCACTGATATTTTTGATTTCTTCTTTTAGTGTTTTTATATCCATGCCTCTATTTTACATCTTCTTCTAATAAAAGTAAATGCTTTTACCCTGAAACCGGGGCAGGAATGAAAAATACAAAATAATTTCCAATTCTTCCCGAAATCCCCTTGACAAAAATTACTTTATCTGATATAGTAATTATAACGTCAGACGTAGTAATAAGGGAAGAGAGGTGTGTCATGGCAGAACTGAGCAGCGATATCATGCGCGGCTATAACGATGTGATCGTGCTGAGCATATTGGCCGAAAGCGATTCCTATGGCTACGAGATATCGCGATGTATTACGGAGCGTTCGGGCGGCAGGTACCCGATCAAGGAAACGACGCTGTATTCCACCTTTACGCGGCTGGAGCGAAACGGCTATATCCGTTCGTATGTGGGAACCGAGACTTTCGGCAGACAGCGCACCTATTACAGTCTGACCGGGAGCGGCAGGGACTATCTGGTCGCGAAATGCGCGGAATGGCGGGTTGCCAAGGAAGTGATCGGTTCGTTTATCGACCGTTTGGATTTTTAGGAAAACATTTCATCATTTGGAAAGGTTGGAGTAAATATGGATAATATGGAAAATAGGGAAACAACAACAACAGAAATGCTGACGGCAGCAGAGATGGGGGAACCGATGTTTTTTTCGGAGCAGGCATACACTAAAATACAGACCTATCTGAACAATATATTCGCTTCCATTCCCAACACTGACGAAGCGCTGCGGCTGAAGAACGATATGTACTGCTCCATGCTCGACAAGTACAACAGCTATGTACAGGACGGCGCGAGCGAGAACGAAGCGTTCGGCAGGGTGGTAGGCGAATTCGGCTCGCTCGATGAAATCCGCGCGGCGCTGGCACTTGACACGACTGCCGCTCCCATGGCGGAGAGTTCCCCAGTTGGCGTCACGCCGGAGCGAAAGAAGCAGTACGACAAATTCAAGATCGGACAGGCCGTTGCAGTGGCGTGCGGCGTGGTATTGTGCATCATGTCGGTGTTCGGCTATCCTTTTTATTCCGAATATTTTACAGGAATCGCGGAAGAAGAACCGGAAAATTTTATTTTTGGACTCCTGATTGCCGCCGGTGTATTCCTGTTTGTGTGGGCAGGGACAGGGGAGGCAAGATTTTATGATGTTACCCTGCCGGAAGCGTTGCGCCCCGGTGTGAGCAAGGAGCGAATGGCGGATTACCGGAAATTTCTGAGCGTGCGTCAAATGCTCATCAGCTTGGCAGTGGCACTGTTCGTCGTATCGCCTTTTACCTATGTATTTCCTTTCAGCATGGTCATTATGCCCATATTGGTCGCGGTGGGTGTGTCCATTCTGATCGTTGTCCTAAGGCACTGTTCAAAAATAATCTGAACAATCTGACTTGTCTTTTTCGGCTCTGACTTCGTTGTCAAAGCTTGGAATACACCAAGTATTCCTGCACTTCTCCGCCTTGTCATAGCCGAAAAATCCTGCGTCATCTTTGTCCATCTTATTTCCTCACAGTGCCTAAAAAAATACTGCCGCCGTTCCCGTCATGGTGAAGATGCATGGGAAACGGCGGCTTTTTTGTCATTTAACGAATGTACTTATTGACAGATAATGATTCAGAGAGGGTTTAGTATATGGCAAAACATGACTTTTGTCATGTCGCCTTGTGACCAACGGCACTTATCATTTTGAAAAAAATATGCTATTATTGGATTGTCAGTTGAGGTTGCAATCATTCTACTAATTTATGGAGGACATCATGGAACAAACGACAATATTGAAGCTCAGCGGTCTGAGCAAGAAATTCGACAGCCGGACGGCGGTCGATCACATCTCTCTGGAAATCCACGAGGGCGAAATCTTCGGTCTTCTCGGTCCCAACGGCGCGGGTAAATCCACGACGCTGAATATGGTGTGCTCCCTGCTCAGACCGACCTCCGGCAGCATTGAGGTCTTCGGCATGGACGCGGCAAAAAAAATGAAGCAGATCAAGCACCGCATCGGGTACATTCCCCAGGATCTCGCCATTCACGGCAATCTCAAGGCGTGGGAGAATGTGGAACTTTTCACCTCGCTCTACGGCATCCGCGGCAAAGCGCTTCGCACGGCGGTGGACGAATCGCTGGCATTTGTCGGACTGCTCGACCGAAGGAACAGCTACGCCAAAACTTTCTCCGGCGGCATGAAGCGCCGTCTCAACATCGCCTGCGCCATCGGACACAAACCCGACCTGATGATTTTTGACGAGCCGACGGTCGGCATCGACCCGCAGTCGCGCAATTTCATTCTGGAAAAAATCAAAGAGGCCAACGCAAACGGCGCTACCGTTATCTACACCAGCCATTACATGGAAGAGGTGGAAGCCATCTGCACCCGTATTGCCATTATGGACAACGGCAGAATCATCGCCACCGGCACGCGGGACGAATTGGCGCGGCTGGTGACAGACGAGAATCCCGAAAACGTCACGCTGGAAGAAGTCTTTCTCACGCTTACGGGCAAGAAACTGCGTGACTACGCGGGAGGCGAGGGCTGATCATGATTCTCATCAAGAATAATTTCAAATTAATGCTCCGCTGCAAGCCCATTGCCTTGATTTTGGTGGTCATGGTGATGGTAACGGGGATGCTGTCGGCGGTATTCAGTGATCTGATGACCGACGATCTGGATTATGACAATTTTACATTGGGCTACAGTTTTTCACCGGACTGCGTGTATAAGCCGATTCAGCCGGTACTCGAAGACATCGGCAAGGAGAACGACATCCGGATGATCGCTCTCGCCGACGGCAGCGCGCAGCGTACCATTCAAAGCGGCGCGGCGGATGTGTTTGCCGAATTCAGCGACGAGGGCTGCCGGGTGTATTGTTCGGATGACTGCCAGATCGAAGCCAGTGTGGTGGAGATGATCGTCTCATCGCTTCTCTCGGGCGCTTCGGGAGTACAGATGAGGGATTATCTGAGCGAGACCAAAATGGATGTGCAGCCTATGCCGGATTCACAGATGTATTACACCATCGCCTACACGGTGTATTTTGTCTGGTGCGCCATGATCGTGCTGGGTGTGGTAACGTCGAGCGAAAATAAAAACAAGATCGGCGCACGGTTCCGGACAACGCCTGTGTCCTCGCTCTCGGTTTATCTGAGCCGTTTTGTTCCTTCCGCCGTCGTCATCACCGGACTGATGTTTCTCGGCGCGGCCATCTGCACGTTTCTCTTTGACATTACATGGTCGCAGGTCACGCTTTGCGCGCTGATTCTGCTGCTTGGCTGCATTGCGTCGGCGGCGCTGGCCACCGTGCTGTTCAGCCTGATACGGAACGTCATCCTCTGTGTCGTAGCGGGCTATTGTCTGCTGATGTTCTGGGGCTTCTTCGGCGGCTCGTTCTGCCCGTATATGTGGGCGCCGTGGGCCGACGCCATCCGCGATTATTCCCCCATCTATTACATGACGCGCTCCCTTGTGGAACTCAACACCGGCGGCAGCAGTCAATTTACGCTTCCCTGCATGATAATACTTTGCGGTCTATCGGTTGTCTGTATTCCCTTGGGAATGGCGGCAGTCAAATTCGGAAAGGAGAACTGAAACCATGAGCGCTTTTTGGACAATGACAAAGACCAACTGCAAGCTGCTGCACAGAAGCATAGGCTTTCTTCTGTGTCTGGTGCTGCTGCCCGTCGGCGCGTCGGCGCTGCACATGGTGCAGACCAGCGACAATTACGCCGATTCTCACGGCGGGGTGGCACAAATCGAGGATATCGACAGCACGGTCATCATGGACGTCAAAACCGTCAGCGTGATTTTCGTAGACGCGGTGCATGACGATTTTTCAGAACTGCTGCTGCAATCGCTGGCGGCGGAGGACTGGTGCTCGGTGGGACATTGCAGAAGCGAGCCGCTGACGCTTGATGCGCTGAAGACGCTGGTGCAGGAAACCTATGACCGCTGCTTTATGACGGGTGTGGTCTATATACCGGACGATTTTTCGGAGAAGCTCATGAAAGGCGAAAATCCGTCGCTCATCATTCTGAACGGCGAAAAGGACGGGCGGATTGATCTGCTCAAAAGCAAAATCAACGCAAATCTTTCTGTCATCGCCGCCTGCGCTTCGTCCGCCGATAGCCAATCGCAGGCAGTCAGCGCCGCCAAGGCTGCATTTGACCATCTGCCGTCCGTTCACGCGATTGTCACAGGAGACAGCGACGCGCTGACGGAAACACAGATGAACCAGCTCAGGGATATCGGCTATGCCGTGGCGGTGCTGTCGCTTGCCTTTGTGCTGACGGGGTGTTTTGTGGCGAATCTCGTCGTGACGGAGAGCGACAACAAAGCGCTCCTGCGCATCGAGATGTCCGGCGTTACCATGATCAAATACGTCGCGTCAAAGGCGCTGACCGCCGTGATCGTTACCCTGCTGCAAACCGCTGTTGTCGCGGCGGCCACGACGGTCTTTGTCGGCACCGATGTGGGCATCCCGTTTGGCAGTTATCTGCTGCTGGTCGGCACCATGGGATTGATTTACAACCTGCTGGCGCTGGTTTTCGGTCTTTTTCTCAAAAATACCACCTTTGCCATTTACGCTTCCTTTGGCGTATGGGTATTTTCCAATCTTCTGTCGGCGGTCTATTTTGACTTTGTCACGCTGCCCGACTGGTGGGAAAAGCTGTCGCTGCTCATGCCGCAGAAATGGGTGATGATTGCCGCCGAAATGCTCATGAAAGGGCAGGATAACGCCTACGAGAGCTATTTTATCGCGGCGGCGGCGTTTCTGCTGGTGATTCTGACGGCTGGCTACCTCGCGGCAAGGCTCTCGGACGGAACCCAGAAGGAGTAGGGCGCTCACATTCGTTCGCTAACTTAAGACTGAAGACTGAAAAATGAATAATGAATAATGTCGGAGCGCTTCGCGCTGAAATAGTAAAAACAAGCGGGTGGGGAAATTATTGATTTCTTCACCCGTGTTTTTGTATGATTCGCGTGACAAATATCAAATGCGGTGGTATAATGACAGTAATCAATATGAGAGGGGATTGACTGGCATGGATAAAAACGCGGCACACCAATTTATGAAGGATTTTTTTGAAAAATATTACAATTGCTTGCATGCGGAGAGTGAAATGGCAGTTATGCTCCCCGGCGTTCCCGAAGATATGATTGGCGATGCACAGCCTGATGGGAACCACGGGGAATGGCGTGTGTGGAAACTCGTCCCGTCCACCGTCACAGAGCATGAGATTGCGGCGCTGGAGGCTGACTTTGCTTTGGCTTTTCCCGAAGGAGTCAAGGCTTTTTTGTCAACCTATCATCACCTGTTTGAGGAACCGATCGGCAGGAATTCGACCGCCAAAAAGTTTTACGGCATCAAACAGGCATTCAACCCTCATCTCGTCGCTAACGGCTTTTTGTCGCTGACATGGGACAAGTCGCACTATTTTATACGCTGCATTGATCTTTCTTTGATGCCTGACGAGGAACGTTGTCCCGTGCTGGAAATTGATCATGAAACGCTGTTTGATCTGCAATATCAGGCAGATGAACGCGGGGAGATCATACCAAAAGACATTCTCGTCCAACACATGAACGCCGTGGCGGAGAATTTGTATGACTATCTGAACGATATTTACGAAAATGCTGGAATCTATGGCGATGATGAGGATTGGGACGACGAAGAAAACGATGAATCATTAACAGGAGCGAGGAATTAATTTGAACGGATTCACAGACGGCTTCCGCCTTTCGGAATTATGGGAAAAGCATTACTTTGTTTTAGTGAAATTCGGCTATGTCCTGCTGATGGCGGCGTATATGATGCTGCACAGCGAAATCGCATACCGTGATAATGTCCTCACGCTGGCAGCAGTGGCGGTCTGCGCCTGTGTCATGACGGTGTATGAAACGACGAGGCGGAAAAAGCGGAAAATGCTGCTGCTTGCCGCAGAATTTATCTGTGTGGCGCTGGGTATGAAATGGTGCGACGGCGCGTTTATCGTACTGCTGCCGGTGGCGGTGTCCGACGCGGTCAGTTTTTTGAATGGACCGTCCAGTTTGTTTTCGTTATCCCTGATCGGAATACTGATAACCGGCGACCCATTCACCTATCTGCTTCTCTGCCTTCTCACATCCGTGATTTACTGGCAGCACAGCGGCATGATTCTCAAATACCGAAAATCCGCCGAAAACTACGAGGAACAGGAGCTGCAACTGAAAAATTCCATTGAAACCAGCGCGGCGGATTTTCAAAACGAGATACGGCGCACGAATCTGCATTACGAAAACATCATACTGCAAGACAAGGCGCGGCTGTCGCAGGCGCTTCATGACAAACTGGGACACCGTATCAACGGTTCGGTTTATCAGTTGGAAGCCTGCCGCGCCATTGCCGGAAGCGATCCGGAAAAAGCGGACGAAATCCTCGGACGCGTCACCCAAAGTCTGCGCGACGGCATGGACGAGATACGCGCGTTTCTGAGAAGCGAACGTCCCGACAGCAGACGAACGGCACTGCTGGAGCTTAACCTGCTGTGCGAGAAATGCAAATCGCAATACGGCATTGACGCGCAATTGCTTATCGAGGGCGACAGCGGGAGAATCAGTGAAACCATGTGGCGCGTCATTTACGACAACTGCTGTGAAGCCGTTACCAACGCCATGAAATACGCCCAGTGTGACCGCATGCAGATTGAAATCAAGGTACTCCATCAGATGCTTCGCTGCTGCGTGAGCGATAACGGCAAGGGCTGTGAAAACATCCGCGACGGCATGGGTCTGGAAGGTATCAAACGCCGCGTGGCACAATTGGGAGGCACCGCGCACATTTCGGGCGACGACGGGTTCCGCATCAATATGCTGATACCGTTGGATTAGCGAGTGGTTAGTGGACAGTGATCACTTATAACATTTTGGAACGGAGTGAATGAAATGGCAATCAGAATTCTTATTGCAGACGACAGCGATTTTGTACGCGAGGGTATGAGCATCATTCTGGGCGTGGACAGCGATTTTGAGGTGATCGGCTGCGCCGCCAACGGAAAGGAATGCGTCGAACTGGCGCGGAAAAACCAAGCCGACGTGATTCTCATGGATATCCAGATGCCCGTCATGGACGGCATAGAGGCGACCAAAATCATCACGGAGGAAAACAGGGGAAAGGTGCTGATTCTCACGACCTTTGACGATTATGATTTAGTCCGCCAAGCCATTCGCAACGGCGCCAAGGGATATCTCATTAAAAATCACACCCCCGAAAAGCTTAAAAGTATGATCCGGTCGGTATACGCGGGTATCAATGTGCTGGACGAAAGCATCTTTGAACAAATGGCACAGACCAAATCCCCGCAAAGTGACGGCTTCGACCCGTCCGCCTATTCCTCCCGTGAATTGGAGATCATTCAATTGGTGGCGGACGGGCTTTCCAACAAGGAAATCGCCGGACGGCTGTTTTTAAGCGAGGGGACAGTCAAAAACTACATCAGCCATATCCTCGAAAAAAGCGGTATGGAGCATCGGACCCAGATCGCCATTTATTATTTAACCGGTAAGAAATAGTTTGGTGTATTTTGGTGTGGATTTTATATAACTTATAAAAATGACTTGATTATTATTTTAAACTGTGTTATAATAACTTGCACTGATGATGTTACACATCAGGAAAAACAGGCGGGTATGGTGGAATTGGCAGACACGCCAGATTTAGGATCTGGTGGGTAATCCGTGCAGGTTCAAGTCCTGTTACCCGCACCAACAGCAATCGGTGCCAATGCCAATGAAGCCGCATACGGAAACAGCGGAAACAGAATACTGGCTGCGACTTCTTGTTATGTATGAATGCATCACCGAAGCGGAGGGCGACGCTCAATACCGCGAAGCAGCGTCATTATCAAAAATTTAATCATGCGGAGCGGTTTACAATGCGGCTTTTTTGTGATATACTGCAAAGGAAATCTTTGCAGGGGAAGTGAATTTGTTTTGACGGCTTATGAGCAGATGATGAAATTTGAGATCGGGCTGGAAATCGGGCTGCTGTCTATGGAGGAACTGAGAGCCTTTCTGTCGGAACGTCTGCGCGACAGTGAGGTACCCTATATTTATACAGCGGTTTTTCTGACGCTTGACAAAGGTCCTGAGGCAGTGACGGAAACCATCTTTTACAATTTGCAGGGACAATACATCATGGATCGCGCCGCGGGCAATACGGTACAGCGGCTGCTGATCGGTGTGATTCGCGACAAATGGAAGGCGGGTCTGATGGATACGCCGCAGTGCGTGCATTTTCTGCAACGCCTGACAGACTATTCCGAATGCGGCTGGGAGCTGCTTGCGATTGATGAGTATTACCGGCTCAATCAGAGCGGCTACAGCAGTGATGAGGAATTCGGTCAGATGCTTGATAGGATTTTGTCACAGGGAATTTCCTGAAATACGCAGACATCCGCCTGCGGTTCCTCTTATGAAAGGGAACCGCAGGCGGATGTTATCATGCATTGTGTTTTTAATTTTGTGATTCGGGCTGTGAATCGAGGAGCTTGATTTCTGGCTTTTCATCGGGGGTAATGGACTGGTTGTCCCGCTTGCTGTAAGCCTTAATCATACGCAGCGCCCAGTCGCGTCCCACCATGCAGACACGGGACGTGTAAATGGCATTGACCACTTCGGAAAAACGCTTTTCTATGCTGGCATAGATTTTGGGGTCGATAAAGATGGAACGGGTGTTGCCGTCATTGCAGAAGAAGATGAGCGCATCTTTGTCGTCGCGGCGTTCGTAATAGATGTTGACGACGCCTATGTTTTCAAACTGCTTGGAAAAGATATCAAAATAGACAAATTTAGCGATTTCGATAACGCCGTCGTTGAGTCCGAATTCGGCAATCTTGATTTTTTCCATCAGCTCGTTGACGGTGGTGACGACACGCATAGCGTAGCCGGGGGCGCTGAAATTGTCCTCGATGGCGCTTCTGATCGCTTCATAGTCAAATGTTTTCAGCTCTTCCTGCGAAGTGATGGGACGGAAATAAATCATGAGACGCTTTTCTATGTCGTGGTAAGTGAGTCTTGACACCACCTGAAGCCCTTGTCCGCATTGTGAACAGTTGTTCCGAAACAATTCGCCCGAAAGAATCTCGGATTTGTATTCGGGATTGCTTTGCACATTTATGATGGCAGGGCGTTCCACTTGGACACTGGCGCCGCAATTGGGACATTTGATTGTGTATTTTTTGTTCTCCATTGCTGATGAGACACATCCTTTCAATTGTCATTATATCATAAAGATTTCAAAAATGGAACAGGGGAATGAAAATTATTTTTGTAACATAAATATGAATTTCTGCTTTTTGCGGTTGAAAAAATACGGAATGGCAGTTATAATAAAACGTAAAACTTTATATGGGGGATATTTTTGTGAAAAGGAAACATCAACGCAAGAGCAAGCTTCCGCTGGCTTTGGGAATTATTTTCGCACTGCTGGGGACTGTCTCGTTTGTGGTGTATCATTTTGAATTGTATACCTATTGGCCGGAATCGGCCAGCTTTTCAAAATCGTATGCGCTGCACAACGACGTGGGAAGCGCGTTTGACGGATTGCTCTCTCAGACGCAGGAAGAAGTGAAAAGCTGGCCTGCCGTGTATGCGCTGGAGCGGGATCGTGATGTGGCGCCGCTGCCCAGGGCGGAAAATTATGACAAGAAGTTTGAAAGCTACAGTGATGATACCATAACGGTGCAGTATTCCAGTGAAATCTATTACTATTCTCACATTCACTATATAGACGTGAGAATTGCGCATCCCTCTCAGATTCGTCTGGGGCTTTGCGGGAATACGTTTGATATGAAAAAAAAGGACTATCCCTCAGAAATCGCGAAATCGGTCAACGCGGTAGCGGCGATTGACGGCTGCTTTTATAACAACCGCTCTTCCGGATGGATGATTTATCAGGGAAACGTCAAGCGGACGACCTGCTGCTGGTATGACGTCCTTCTGATTGACTCGGAGGGAAACCTGCATGCGCAGAGGGATTGGACCGTCAATGAAAGCGGCATCCTCGAAAAGTATGACATTGTGAATGCGCTTACATTCGGACCGCAGCTTGTGAAGAACGGTAAAGCGGAGTATATTACTACCGGCACCTGGCAGCCCTCCACACCCGAACCGAGGGCGGCGATCTGTCAGTATTCTGACGGTCTGCATTATATGCTCTGCGTGGCGGAGGGAAGAATGAACCGTTCCAAGGGTCTTACCATGCAGCAGTTTGCCAATTTGCTGGCGAGCAAGGGCGTTGATTTCGCCTATAACCTTGACGGCGGACAGTCCGGCACGCTGATTCTGGGCAATCATGTCAAAAATGTCGTTGCCTACGGCGGACAGCGCAAGCTGGGGGATATCCTGTATTTTGCCACGGCGATGGAAAACGAAGACGGGCAGTAAACCGGGGCGCACCCTCCGCTCTTCCGGACAGCACTGCCTTTCTCAAAAGGCATAAATGAAAAATATCAAAAGAAAATGATGAAAAAGACTTGACTCACGCCTGAAAGTGTGGTATAGTAAATGTACCTCGCATCGGGCGTGTTTTTTTTATGCGCCGATTTTTGCATACCGTCTGCCTCGGCGGAGGGTATCGAGGGAGGCTGAAATGCCGTCGGCTTATGTATGTTTTGCAGAGACAAAGTGGGTCTGGCGGTAAATTATTCCGTTACGGGAGGTGCCGAAATGAGAGTTAAAATCACATTGGCATGCACAGAATGCAAGCAGAGAAACTACAACACTGTCAAGAACAAGAAGAATGACCCTGACAGACTTGAGATGAAGAAGTATTGCAGATTCTGCAAGAAGCATACTTCTCACAAGGAAAGCAAGTAAGGGAGGACGAATGCAGCATGAGTGACAAGTCAACCAAGAAAAAGGACGACAAGAAGCTCGCCAAGGATACCGGCAAGAAAACCTCTAAAAAGGCTTCTGCCAAGGATTCGTCCAAGAAATCGTTTCATCCTGTCAAATCGGCGGGTAAATTTGTCCGCGAGTACAGAAGCGAACTCAAAAAGATTTGCTGGCCAAGCCCCAAGGATACCACCAAGAACGCACTGGTTACACTGGGCGTCATCTTTACGGTGGGTATCTTTATCTGGGCGCTTGACTTCGGTCTGAGCGAGTTCAGAGACTTAGCTCTTGAAAAGATCCCCGAGCTGGCGGCTTCCGCCCAGCAGACAGAGGATGTTTCGGCTTCGGATGTGCTGGACAACCTGATTGTATCCGACGGCGACGCGGCGGAGTAATGGAATACATTGCGACGCACAAAATGAAACAAAGGCAGGTACCGCCGGCAGGCGGCCTCACGATGGGAGTGAATTGAATAATGGCAGATATGACAGAAATTGCGGCGACTCCTCACTGGTATGTGATTCATACCTATGCGGGATATGAAAACAAGGTCGCTTCCGACCTGATGACCATTGTGGAAAACCGCAAGCTTCAGGATATGATTATGGATGTCAAAATTCCCACGGAAACCGTGACCGAGATCGTCACCAAGGTCGTTACGCTCAAGGACGAGAACGGCAAGTCCGTCAAGGACGAAAGCGGTCATGTCGTGAAGGTAGAGCAGCAGGTAGAGCAGCAGGTGGAACACAAGCTCTTTCCCGGCTATGTGCTTGTCAAGATGGTCATGACCAATGACACATGGTTTATTGTCCGCAACACACGCGGATGCACAGGCTTTGTGGGACATGACTCAAAGCTCGTCCCCGATTCCAAGCCGGTTCCCCTGACAGAGGAAGAAGCGGCAAAGTGGGGCGTGGAAATCAAGTCCGAGAAGTTTGCCTTTGAAGTAGGCGAAGAGGTCAAGGTGATCGAGGGCTCCATGTCCGGTCACATCGGCGTGGTGAATTCCATGGACTACGACACCAAAACGGCCAATATCACACTCGATATGTTCGGCAGAAAGGTCGAGGCCGAAGTCGATCTCGCGAGTGTGGTACCGCTTAACTGAAAGCAGTCCCGGCAGCTTATGACGCAAACGATTAACAGCGGATGGCAAGGCCGCATTCAACCTTGCCGGAGAAGTGCCGCTATCCTTTGTCGGAGGCGGTCTTCCGTGGGAGAGGCAGCAAAATCCAATCATTTAATATGCTGTTTCGGTATCACCACACATTTGGAGGTGCTTTTTCATGGCTCAGAAAGTAACAGGTTACATTAAGCTTCAGATTCCGGCAGGCAAAGCAACACCTGCTCCTCCTGTCGGTCCGGCTCTCGGTCAGCACGGCGTGAACATCATGCAGTTCACCAAGGATTTCAACGAGCGTACCAAGAACGACGTGGGTCTCATTATCCCGGTTGTGATTACGGTTTACGCCGACCGTTCCTTCACCTTTGTCACCAAGACCCCGCCCGCAGCCGTCCTCATCAAGAAGGCATGCGGCATTGAGAGCGGTTCGGGTACACCCAACAAGACCAAGGTGGCCAAGATCACCAAGGAACAGGTCAGAAAGATCGCTGAAACCAAGATGCCCGACCTCAACGCAGGTTCCATCGAGACAGCGATGAGCATGATCGCCGGTACCGCCCGCAGCATGGGCATTACCGTAGAGGACTGATCGGATTTCTTGATTCGGTCTCTCAGTGGGAGGAAAATCTCCGATATTACCACTTTACAGGAGGATATAGACAAACATGAAACACGGAAAGAAATATGTTGACGCCGCAAAGGCCGTTGACCGTTTGAAGCTGTACGATTCCAATGAGGCTCTTGATCTCGTCATCAAGACCGCTCCCGCCAAGTTTGACGAAACCGTTGAGGTTCATGTCAAGCTGGGCGTTGACGGTCGTCACGCTGACCAGCAGGTTCGCGGTGCGATCGTTCTTCCAAACGGCACCGGCAAAAGCGTCAGAATCCTTGCGATCTGCAAGGGCGACGCGATCAAGGCTGCTGAGGAAGCAGGCGCCGATTATGTCGGCAACGACGAATATATCCAGAAGATTCAGTCCGAGGGATGGATGGAATTTGACGTACTCATCACCACGCCCGATATGATGGGTATGGTCGGTCGTCTCGGTAAGATCCTTGGTCCCCGCGGTCTGATGCCGAACCCCAAGGCGGGTACCGTTACCCCCGACATCGCCAAGGCTATCAAAGAAGCCAAGGCCGGTAAGATCGAGTACCGTCTGGATAAGACCAATATCATCCACTGCCCCATCGGCAAGGTTTCCTTTGGCACCGATAAGCTCATGGAGAACTTTGACGCGCTCCTCGGCGCCATCAACAAGGCAAAGCCTGCCGCCGCTAAGGGTCAGTATATCCGCTCCTGCGTTGTTTCTTCGACGATGGGTGTGGGCGTGAAAATCAATCCCAGCAAGGTTACTATGTAATAGTTCCCTTGCGGATGTTGTAAGATGACGGTCAGCGAACTTTTACAAGCGGCTGTATCACATCAAGCAAATGAATGCCGCATATCAGCAGGTCTTGTTGAGTGCGGCATTTTTTATTTTATTATGTATTATGTGGAAAAGAGGTTTTATTATGGAATTCAAGTGTACCAGTTGCGGCAATGTGTTTGACGATTCTCTCGGCGTATGTCCCGCCTGCGGCACGGCAGTGGCTAAGTCCGCTGATGTCCCGTTTGCAGAGGCATCATATGCCGGGACATCGTATGCCGGGGCATATGATGCCGGTCAGTCCGACGCACAGGTTCCCCCGCAGGGAGCAGAGGCACAGC
>CACWOA010000024.1 GCA_902762395.1 uncultured Ruminococcus sp. | reverse complement strand
ACTTTCTGGAGGTAGTAGAAAACAGTGCTTCCTCAGACAATGACTATCTGCAGGAGGAGGGAAACGGCGATCCGTCAGAGGATGCCTACGCGCCTGCCGAAGATGGCGCATCCTCTGAGATGACAACGCAGCCGGAGGAGCCTGCCCAGGATGAACTGCAGGAAATTACTGCCGAAGAGCAGTCCGTGGAGGCGGACGCGGAGGTGTTAGCGTATTATCGGGACAAAGACGTGCGACCCACGGAGGAACTGCTACAGGAAATCCGGGAAAAAATAGCGCAGACAGAAACGCAGATACGCCTTCTCATTGAGGCAAGGCAGCGCAAGACCGCTGCCATCGAAGCGGAAATCAAGAACCAAAAGAGTTGACAGCATGAGTGATTTGAGAAGTCTTGAGCGCGAGGTCAGCGCTCTGCAATCGCAGCTCCGGCAGCAAAAGAGCGAAGCGGAGCGCGCAAGACAGCGTTTATTGGAAGAAAACAGACGAAACCTGAACAACTGCCGCGAGGAAATGCGACGTGCTATCGAGCAGCACGACAGACAGGCGCAGCAAAAATATGAAGCCCTTCTCCGGCAATACGAGCGGTCGGTGGACGGGGATCTGAGCCGGCAGTTGGCGCGTACCGACGCGGATTACAGGCGGCTTGTCGAGGAAACCCGCCGCAATGAGGCGCGGCTGGCGCAGAAAAACACCGAGCTGGAGCAGGCGGTGGAGGATATCCGGCGCAAGACCGCCGCGCGGGAACAATTCGGCAGGAGCGAAGCGGAGGCACGGCTGCAAAACGCCGTGCAGACCTTCCGCAAAGTGGAAACCAAGCCGCACGAAAAATTCCGTCCCCGGCGGCTGTCGCTCTATGACCGCACCATTGTGGACGGGCGGCAGCTTTTCGCGTCGGGGCTCTACGACGCGGCGGCTGCGGTCGCGATTTCCGCCAAAGCGGGACTGGAACGCCTCAGCTATGACATTGACGACGCGGCGGCGCAGTGGCATTGGCAGTATGAGCTTCTCACCATGAAGCTGACTGATCTGTGCCGGGAGATGGCAAGCGAACTGACCGAGTGGCAGACCTGCACGCGGCAGTCTGGCAGCGGTGAAGACGAAAAAGCAAAGCGGTATATCGAGATCAATTACTGGTCGCGGGGAGAATGGGCGGAGATCGCGCAGGTTGCCGACCGCCTGCAATCGCTGACCGAGGGCATCGAGCATATGGGGCGGGAGACGTATCTGCGCCAGTCCGGCGGCGTTTCGACCGAGCAGCTCGGGCAATACGGCGAGGAGATTGACCGCGCCGCCGGACGGCTGGACGTCATGCGGGGGCTGGAACGGGCGCGGTATGCCGCTTCCTGTCAGCGCGCCGAATGGGGCGAACAGATGATCGACTTTTTATGTGATGAAATCAACCTTGAATGGCTGGAATCGCTGTCGGGATTTCAAACCCCGACGCAGGAAACAGCCGCCGCCAAGGATTACCGCGACTACGCGGTCATGCGCGGCATGACGCAGCGGCAGGAGGACGAGCGCGAATGGCTTCGGCTGGTGTTTCAGAACGCGACGGGCAGCCGCATTTATCTCTATCTGACGCCGATTGAAGCGCACGGTCGGGTGGAAAACCGCGTGATTCTGCACATTGACTACGGCGGTGCGGAGCAGGAGTCTTATTCGCGCGAAATATACGCACACGTCTGCGAGGCGATCGGCTTGCCGCATGACAGCGAATTCGTGCATTACGCTGCCGACTTAGGCGAGCTGAAAACCAGCGCGGTGCAGCCATACAGGGAGACTGCCAAGGAAATGGAACGGCTAATAGCGAATGAATTGGAAAGGAGAAGACAAACATGAGCGGAGAATCAACCGGATTGATTTTAATCCCCGTAGCGCTGGCGTCCATGCCGCTGCTTCTCGGAGGGCTGGCGATTGCGGGCGTGGTGACGGTGGGTGTCAAGGAGACCACCGCTGCCGTGCAGTACGAAAGACAGCAGCGCCGCCGCCGCGAGGAAATCGCGCAGAGCGAGGCGGCGCGGAGCATCGGTGACTTCCGTGGAGAGCTGCACCGGACGATGGAGGAGCAGAACCGCCTGAACATACAGACCTCCGATCAGATGATGAAGGAACTCGAGCGGCAGCGTGGCGCGCTCCGTCAGGCGGCGGAGCAGCAGGACGCGGAGGGCTTTGCGAAATTTGCCGCCAATATGTCCGATTCCCATCAGCAGGTGACGCGGCGTATGACCGAAGCGCAGAACCTCTTTACCGCGCAGTACCGCCGCCGCATTGCCGAAAGCATGGAAACGGTGTCGTCCGCCGTCAACCGTACCTATGCCGAGAGCATGGCGGAGCTGCGTCAGATGCAGGGCGACGCGGCTGCCAAAGAAACCCTCGCCCGCGAAATGGCGGAAAGCTATATTCAGGAATTTCGCTTGCTGATAGGATCGCTGCGGGAGCAGTTTCAGGGCGATAAATTCCGATACACGCAGGTGATGACGCTGTATGATCAGTTCGAGCAGGCGGTTCGTCTTTACCTCAACGGGATGTACGAAGCGTCCGTTGCCGCCGCCAGGGACGGTGTGCTGCAAACGCTTGAGGAAATTTACGAGGCAGACGCGCTGGCGCAGGAATGGGACAATTATTACAAAATGGCGCTCGTCCTGTCGGAAGAGGTCAAGTCCTACATCGAGTCGCAGGCGGTGATTACCGAGGGAGCGAAGGATTACGCCGAAAAAGCCGCGGGCAAACCGCTCGAAAGTGAGATTGTGGGCGTGCGGGTCGCGGATTATACCGACAAAAATGCCAGAGGACAGACGCGTTATGATTATCTGCTGCACCGCGCGACGGATTTATATGATGTACTGCGCGGGTCGGGCGTGCATCGGATGACCACTGCGCAGCTCAGGGAATCGGTGGATTTTCTCAATAACGAGCTGTACCCCTCCATCGTCCGCTGCGTCAACAAAGCGGTCATCAACATGAACAACGCCTTTTCCCGGCAGAACATCAGCGAAGAGATCGTTGATTTCTTTGAGGAACACAATTTTACCTTTGCGGGCTATGCCTACGACGACGACAGCCACGATAAGGCGCTGCACATCGGTCTGGAGAACGAGGCGACGGGTGAGGAACTGATTGTCACGCTCGCGCCCGAATTGCTCAACAACGGCGATATACAGACCCGCGTGGATCTCAAACAGACCAAGGGCGACGCGATGAACGAGGAGCGCAAGGCGTATTACCGCGAATGCGTGCAAAATGTGGTCACTGGCAACAATCCCGGCGCGAGAGTGGAGCTGCAATGCAACGCCGCCACCAAAAATCAGCTCTCGTCCGACACCGAGAACAGAAAAAAGCTCAGACAGTGATTAGCCGTTAGCTGCTAACAGAAAAAAGAAAGGAGAAAAACGATGTTGAATGAAGAAATCGTCACACTGAAACTGCCCTATCCCAACAGAGGGGATAAAAAGGTGCGTGTCTATATTCCCGCACATGAGGAGGGCGAAACCCTGCCTGTTGTTTATATGACGGACGGACAGAATTTGTTTGATGAAGAAACCTCAAGTTACGGCAGTTGGCTGACGCATGAAACGGTCAAAGCCGAACGCGAAAAGAGCGGCAGGGCCGCGATCATCGTCGGCATTCACAATGACGGCCGCCCCGTGGAGCGCAACAACGAACTCACACCTACCGGCATCGGCAAAGTCAAGGGGCTTCTCCTGAGACTGCTGGCGTTTCCCGCTCCCGAGGGCGATGTGTTTGCCGCGTTTGTCATCAACGTGGTTAAACCCGCCGTGGAAGCGCAGTTCCCTGTCAGGACAGGACGCGAAAATACCGCGTTCTGCGGCAGTTCTTCGGGCGGACTGGAGGCCTTTTTCATGGCGTTGACCTACCCCGACATATTCGGCACGGTCGGCGCGTTTTCCCCCGCTTTTGAGATTTATTCTCAAAAAACGCTGCGTCGCTGGATCAAGAGCAAAATGCAGCCGGATATGCCATTCCTGTATCTTTACACCGGCAACGGTGAACCGAGGGAAAAATCCATTTACAGAAGTGTGCGGAAAATGGCTCCTTTTATCAGGGAATGTTATCCCGCCTCCCGTCTGCGCGAGGTGGTCAAGCAGGAACAGCCTCACCATGAATCCGCGTGGGGCGAGGAGTTCAAGGATTTCCTGTCCCTCTTTCTCGCAACCGAAGCTGATATTAGCGGTTAGCGGTTAGATAGTGGTGAGTGGGGAAGTGGGGAGAAAACAATAACAGCTATCGGCTAAATAAAGAAAGGAGGGTATGAGATTGAGCAGCGTATTGGAACGACCCGAACTTAATAAAATCTTTTTGATCTATGGAAATCTGGACGATATGTTTCTTTCGCCCGACCTGCAAAAGAATAATTTCCGTCCCTTTCTGTGCGGCTACCTCCGCAGTATCGGCTACGAACAGATTGTCTTTTATTCCGGCGCGAAAAACACGGGGAAATATGTACTGGACGACCGCAGCGCGATGCTGGCGATCAATAAAAACAGGCGGCAGGCGGTTTCCGCAGGGTCACAGGTTCCCCCTGCGTCGGGCAGTGCGCCGCGCAAAAAGCGCCGCATCCGCAATCCCAATCTGGGCGCGTCCGAAAACACGGAGGAAACGAACGGAGCAGCGGCGGATGATGCAGCCAATGCCGCCGCACAGGCGCAGATATCCCATGACGGCGCGGGGGAAGCCAAGCTGGTCTATCAGCAGTCCAAAATTACCCCCGCCGAATTTCTGGATGACGCGAAAAAGATGATGGCGGACGGCAGCGTCAAAACGGCGATTGTTTTTCCCTTCTTTCAGGATTTCGTCACTGACAGCGCCGCGCCGCAGCAGCAATATACCGAGCTGCTGTCCCATCTGTGGGGAGAATACACCCTCAGCGCCAATGACAACATTTGCATTTTCCTCGCGCCTCAGATGAACGCCGAAGCCCTGACGGGGTTGTTTGACCGTCTGACAGCGGGCAATGTTTTTCGCAGCCGTTTTTTCAACCCGAACGGCACCATCAATCGCAGTTGTACCATTGAGGTGGGATTGCCCGGGCGGGACGAACTGGGCTGGATGCTGGAATACCTGCGGCTGGCGGGGGAGGAAGGGCAGCGCCTTTCCTTCCGGCGGAGCGACCTGCCGGGCATGGTTTCCTCGCTTCTCTTTCTCAGCCGGGAAGCCGACCGCGAAGACAACCGCGCTGGTTATCTCAGCGCAGTGTATGATAACATTGTCCGCTATATGAAGGGACAACCCGGCGACGTTGTGCCGCTGGACGAATCCGCCGTCAGACACATTTACCGCCGTTACAGGACCGACAATGTTGCCGACCCTATGGAAAAGCTGATGAACACCAAGGGCTGGGAGGCGGTCGCCCAGCGTGTGAAGGAGATTGTCACCGATTACCGGCAGAAGAAGGAACGCGCCCTGCGTTCAAGTGTGCCGCACGGAAAGAACGAAAAAAACGGGCAGATCGGACAAAATAAAAAAAACGGCGGACAGCCGACCCATCCGACGCCATTCAAAAAAATCTGCGCGAGTGAGCGTCTTGACGCACCGGACAGCGGCGGTTTTGATTATCCGATACCGCATTTTGTCATCAGGGGCAACCCCGGCGTGGGCAAGACCACCGTGGCGCGGCTCATCGGTCAGATTTTTTATGAAGCGGGCATTCTCCGGCGCGGCATGACCATCGAGGCGACCAAGGAGGATTTAGTGGACCGCTATGTCGGCGGCACGCCCGCCCGCACCCGCTTAAAGATTCTCGAAGCGGAGGAAAGCGTGCTGTTTGTGGACGACGCATATTCCCTGATTGACCGGAGCGAGGACAACAATTACTCCAAGGAAGCCATCGACGAGATCGTCGCCGCCATGACCAATCCCAAGCAGTACCGATTTTGCATGATCATGGCGGGTTATCCGGAACCCATGGATCAACTGCTGAAAATGAACCCCGGACTGTCCAGCCGCTTTGGGCAGTCCAACATCCTGACTATCGAGGATTATCCCCCCGAGCTGCTTCAAAGTATCTTTGAAACCAACTGCCGCAAGGACGGTTACCGCTTCTGGGGGGACGAAGAAGGGGAGGAACCGCCCCTCGATCTCGCCCTCTTTTTCCGCAATCTTTACGACGGACGCGACCGCGCCAATTTCGGCAACGCCCGCGACGCGGTGGCAATTGCCCGCGATGTAAAAATGCAGGCGTCGCTGCGGGACGATGAGGCGCGATGCATTACCCAGGCGGATTTTGCGGGGTATGAGCGCTATTTTGCGCATCACGGCGAGGACTCCATCGAGACCGTTTACGCGGAACTCAGCCGCTATGTGGGGCTCGACTTTGTGCGGGAACTCTTTGACAACGTGCGGCTCGAAATCTTAGACGCGCAGGACTGTCAGCGGCGGGGCATTCGTCCCGACGTGACGCCCGACCACTACATCTTCGCGGGCAATCCCGGCACAGGCAAAACCACCGTGGGTAAAATGCTGGGGCGCTTCTATCACGCGATGGGCGTTCTGGGCGGCGCGGAAACCATTTTCACCGACGCGTCGGAGCTGATCGGCAGCCATGTGGGGGATTCCGCCAAACGTGTGAGCGAAAAAATGCAGGAGGCGATTGACCACAACGCCCTTCTCTATATCGACGAAGCCTATCAGATCGCGGACACGTCCTATTCCGCCGAAATCGTCGGCGCGATGATGACGAAAATGACCGAGAACGCCGCCGATTTCAAGATGGTGTTCGGCATATATCAGAACCGCGTGGAGGACTTTTTAAAGCTCAACGCGGGATTGTCCCGCCGCGTGCGGGTTGTGCATTTTCCTGATTACACCCCCGCGCAACTGCTGGCGATTTTCGACCGCAGCGTGGAGGCGCAGGGGCGGCGGATTACCGACGAAGCGCGGCACTTGGTGGAACTGCTTCTCACTTACCGCTATGACACCCGCGCCGAGGATTTCGGCAACGCGGGCGAGGTCAAGCGGCTGGTCACGGATATGAAGCGGATGCTGCTCCGAAGGGTGGGCGGAGACGAAAATGCCGACCGTTATCTATACACGGCGGAGGATATTCCGCCGGAGCAGCTCGCGCTCATACAGGCTCAGCTTCATCCGCGCACCTTCGACGATATTCTGCAGGAGCTGAATGAGCAGATCGGGCTGTCCGATCTCAAAACCATCCTGATGCAGAAGCGGGAGGAATGGCTTTTTGCGCAGAAGAGCGGAGGCTCGACGGATGACATCTGTCCCGGCTACTACTTTTTTGTCGGCAATCCCGGCACGGGCAAATCCACCGGCGCCAAGCTCTTCGCGGAGTGCCTGCACGAGATGGGCATTGTCAAAACGCCCAACTTTTACGCCTGCACCGCCAAAGACCTGATCGGACAGTATGTGGGGGAGACGGACAAGAAAACCTACGCGCTGCTGCAAAAATCCATTAACGGCGTGCTTTTTATCGACGAGGCGTACAGCCTCTCCTATGCCGACGACCCTCACGGCGGGGGATTCAAAAAGGAAGCGCTCGAGCAGATCATCGCCTTTATGGATATCCCGGAGCATCGCCGGAAATGCTGCATGATTTTCGCCGGATACGAAAAGGATATGCAGGGGCTTTACCGTTCCAACAGCGGTATGCGTTCGCGCATCGAAGAAGTCCGTTTCCGCGATTTCACCGCGGAAGAGATGGTTCGGATTTTCGCTCTTTTTTGCCGCAAGGGAGGGTACTTGATCGGCGAGGGTGTGGAAGAAGCTTACACGCCGATTTTTGCCCGGTTGATCGGAATGCCCTATTTTTCCAACGGACGAACGGTGCGGACAGTATATGAAAAGACGCTTGCCCGTTTTCGTCACAGGGTGCTTCATACGCAGGAGGAACAGAGCGGAGACGCGCTCAGAACCATTGAGAAATGCGATCTGCTGAGCGAGGAAGAATGCGTAGCGCTCGCCTGAGAAAAAGACCCGGTAAGATAATAGAGAATAGAAAACAAATGTGAGCGCTCATACTTTCCGCCCTCTTTGCATTCATTGATATCGAACCTGTTTTACATCATTAAGCAAAGGAATGATGAAGTCATGCTGATTCCCGCGCCGCTGCAACCGGGCGATAAGGTTGCGCTGGTCGCGCCGTGTTCGCCCGTGCTGCCCGAACGGCTGACCTATGCCGCGGATTTTATCGCGCGTCTGGGCTATACGCCGGAAGTCTATCCCTCCTGCACGTCGCGGGAGGGCTTTCTCGCTGGGGCGGACGCGCTGCGTGCCGCCGACCTCAACCGCGCCTTTGCCGACCCTGCTGTCCGCGCAGTGGTGGTGGTGCGGGGCGGCTACGGAGGGGCAAGGCTTGCCGGTTTGCTGGACTATGATATTATAAGAGCCAATCCGAAAATCTTCTGCGGCTTCAGCGACGCGACCGTGCTGCACTGGCTGCTGCATTCGCGCTGCGGACTTGTGACCTTCCACGCGCCTATGCCGGGGGCGGCGAATTTCCCGGACGACGCGTTCACCCGGCAGTCTCTCGCGGATGTGCTGGCGGGAAAGTGGTACGGACAGCCCGACAACGCGGGCGCTTCGCTTGAATGTCTGTGCGAGGGTCAGGCAGAGGGAGAACTTGTGGGCGGCAATCTGACGGTGCTTGCCTCCACGGCCGGGACACCCTATCGGTTTTCGTGCGACGGCGGGGGAAGCATCCTGTTTCTGGAGGATGTAAGCGAATACGCCTACGCTATCGACCGTTCGCTGCTTCATCTGAAAGACAGCGGTATGCTGCACGGGTGCCGGGGCGTGCTGCTGGGAACATGGAAGGACTGCGCCGCGCCGTCCGACCTGCCGCTGCGGGAGGTACTGCGCAGGGCGTTCGCGCCGCTCGGCATTCCTGTTATCGCGGGTTTGCAGTGCGGTCACAGTGTGCCGTCCGTCGCGCTGCCTCTCGGAATGACGGTGTGCATGGAGGCAAATGCGGACGGGTGCCGTATGGTGATAAAACAACCGTGAAGGCGAGGAATGAAGAATGAACCATCAGGAAACAGCGCAGCGAATGCTCGATGAAATCCACAAGTTCGGCGGCATCGTTTCGGTTATCTACAAGGATTTTGACACGGGTGCGATTCCCTTTCAGTTCGCGCCGGATTATGTGATGGACGCGGCGGAAATGGCCAAAATTCCCATCCTGCTGGCGACGCTCATGCGGGTGGAGGAGGGAACCATGCGGCTCGAACAATGCGTGCTGGTGCCGGATCTGTGGATTACTCCCGATTCGACGGCATTTGAACGCGGCGCGATGTCGTATTCCGTCGATGAGCTGCTTTCGTGGATGATTGTGGCCAATGAGGACACCGCCGCCAATGTGCTGATCGAACTGCTCGGCTTTGCCTATATCAACCGCTGCTGCCAGCACTTCGGCATGGCGCATACGTCGCTGGCTTCCCATATCGGCAACACCAAAATCCCCGATAGCGGGAGGGGAAATGTGACCTGCGCGCAGGATATGCTGCTCTTTTTTGAGCGAATCTACCGCAATGAGGGATTGTCCCGACCGCTCTGCGAATATGCGGGACGGCTGTTTCTGCGCTACCGCCGCCACGAGGGTTTTACCCGATACATCAGCGACGATATTTACACGGGGCGGATGTCGGGCGAACGGTACAATGTCAGCCATGAGGCGGGCATCTTTTACCTGCGCTATGTGGATTATTTTTTGGCGGTATTCGCCACCGATACGGTCGGAACGCCGGGCAGCAAGCTCGAATTGCAGCGTATGCGCGGCAGAATGGCGGACATGATTTACAATTATTACCTCGAACGGGAGGACGCCATCCGACAGTTGCCCTACAATCCCAATGCGCCGTATGGCGAGAACCGCTACTGACGGAGGAGTTCCGAGAAATGTCGTTTGGATGAATCATAAAAACCCACTGCCCCGCACAGGGAATGCATTTGTTCCCTGTGCGGGGCAGTGGGTTTGGTTATGGAGAGGATTTTTTATGATTTTATCTCCGGGTGGTACCCACCAGATCCTTGATCACCTCGCCCGCGATGATCAGACCTACCACCGACGGCACAAAGGCGGCACTGCCGGGGATCGTCCTGCGTCCTTCGGGGATTGCCTCGTCAGACGGCAGGGGAGTGAGGGGTTCTTCTTTGGAGTAAACCACTTTCAAATGTTTCACGCCGCGCTTCTTCAGTTCGCGGCGCATGACTCTGGCCAGCGGACAGACCGAGGTCCGGTAGATGTCGCTCACTTCAAATGCCGCAGGGTTGAGCTTGTTGCCCGCACCCATAGAGCAGATGACAGGCGTCCCCGCCGCCTGGGCGTTCACTACCAGCGCGATTTTGCCGGTCACGGTGTCGATGGCGTCCACGATATAATCGAACTGACGAAAATCAAATTGGTTTTCGGTTCCGGGCGTGTAAAAAATCCGGTGACAATGTACGGTCGCGTTCGGATTGATGTCACGCACCCGCGCGGCCGCCGCGTCAACCTTGTACTGTCCCACAGTGCTGTGCAGGGCAATGATCTGGCGGTTGATGTTGGAGAGCGCGACTCTGTCGCTGTCGATGAGGTCGAGTGTTCCCACGCCCGAACGCGCCAGCGCTTCCACCGTGTAGCCTCCCACGCCGCCCACGCCGAATACCGCCACGCGGCACGCCGCCAGCCGCTCGATGGCTTCCTCGCCTACAAGCAGCGCTGTCCTTGCAAATTCATCCTGCATGAAAATCCGTCCTTTACCCTCAAAAGGGAGAGATAAAATATGTGGATTATTATAATTTCTTTTGCGTAGTTTGTCAAGTTTGTCAAGCGGAAAGAAAAAACAATCATTTTATTTTTTCCTCTTGACAAATCAAAAAACGTATGCTATATTAAGTTTAGCAACTAAAGTTAAGTACCTAAACATAACGACTGAATTTGTAAAAGAGGTGAACGGATGGAACCGTATGAACTGCTGACCAAAGCCTATCGGCTGATTAATCTGTACAATACCAAATCCAAAAAGCCGCATACCTACGCGGACGGACTGATCTTGTACCCCGCGCAGTCCCACATGATCGAAATCATCGGCGACAGTGAGGGCATTACCCTGACGGAAATCGCGGCGGAATATCGCATCACCAAAGGAGCGGTGTCGCAGATCGTCAGTTTTCTTTGTGACAAGGGGCTGGTGGTCAAAAAACCGTCCGGAACAGGCGGGCGCACGACAGGACTTTTTCTGAGCGACGAAGGCAGACGTATCCGCGAGGAACACAGAGAACTGCACCGTGAGATGGTGGAAAAGGTGTCCGCCATGATAGAGTGCATACCTCCCTCCACGCTGGACATTCTCTCCGGCGTGGCGGATATTATAGAGGAAAATATTATCAATTTGTAAGAAAGGACGTTGTATTATGACATTTCAAACACTGGGAAATCCCGAAAACCCCGCAATTCTGCTGATTCACGGAATGATTAGCAGTTGGAAGGACTGTGAGCCTTACGGCCGGTTTCTTGCGGACGAATATTTTGTCATCATGCCGACGCTGGACGGTCACGGCAACGACGGCACCGACCTGCTGCCGCTGACGGGCGAAGTTGACAAGCTCGTCGGTTACGTCAAGGACAACGGCATTGTGTCCCTCGCGATGGTGCAGGGAAGCTCCATGGGCGCGGAGATTGCGCTCGCTGTGGTCAAGGCGCTGGAGAAGGAAATCATTCCCGTGACCTGCGGCTTTTTTGACGGCGGTCCCTTCTTCCATTTCAACCCCTTCTTCCGCGCGTTTATGCATAAGAAATTCAGCAGCCTTGTCAAGGTGTTTGACACCGACGATCACGAGGCGGCCTACCAGGGCATGATGAACAATCCGTTCCTGCAATTCGTCGCCAAGGATAAAGCCGCGCAGTATGAACCGCTGATCCGCTCCATGACGCAGGAACGTCGGCATTTTTCCAAAAAGACGGTGGACAATCTGGTAAAGATCTGCTATAAATGCGATCTGCCGGACTTTTCCGCCGAAGCGCAGAAGCATCTTTTCTTCTTCTTCTCAGATGAAGAACCCGCCCGCAAATCCCGCAAACGGCTGATGAAGTCCTATCCTGCCGCTACCTATCAGGATGTACACGGCTTTGCCCACTGCGGTTACCAGACCGCCGAGCCGGAGAAATATGCCGCTATACTCAAACAGGCGATAGCCGACAGAATGAAAATTTAGTGGGAATAAAAAAGAAAAAAGCACAGCGCAGCGCATAATTAGCGAGCGAATGCGAGCGTGGGAGTCCAACCGATGACGGCAAGCGTCATCTCGGACTGGTCCTCCTGGCGGGTCAAGGGCAGCGCCCTTGCGGGAGAGTGAGGGCAGGGTCCTCACAAGTGAGGCGTAGCCGAACGAGCGGAACGAGCTTCGATTGA
>CACWOA010000023.1 GCA_902762395.1 uncultured Ruminococcus sp. | reverse complement strand
AATCACCACATCTCCGCCGCCGCCTTGGTATTTTGTCAGCACACCGTTCTGAATCACAAAATCGCCGCTTGCCGCTTTGACCGTCATGCCGCCCAGACGACCCGGCATGAACATCACCAGTATCGCCAGCAGCATCGCCAGCGAAAGGGCTGATTTCTTCATTTGCTTCATGATGTTAAAAACCTCGCTTTCCTATTTTGTTGTTTCTCCGTGGTTTACGCGCTTCCTTAAATAATTCTTCCCGCCTCCCGTTCCAAAAAGTACACTTTTGTAAAAATAGATTCAGATAGAAAGGTGATAATAGATTTAATATAATTATATTACATTTTATACCTAATGTCAATCTTTTTTTGTGAAAAATACGATAGAATGAAAAACCGAATGCAAAATCTCAATTTATTCCAAAAAGTGTACTTTTATAAAAAGTATTAAAAAAAACGCTCCCGGACAAAACCGTCCGAGAGCGTTTTTTATAATAGGAAAACCATCACCGCCTGATCTGGGCAAAACTGTAGGCGGAGGGTCCCTCCACCACTTCAAAGGCATCCACCGCCGCGAAGCAGTAGGCGCTCCACGCGCACAGCGCATCCGCGAGAACGGTCCCCGCCTGTACGGGACCGTCGCGCTTCTCGCCTTTCAGAATCTCGTAGACCACCTTCATCATGGGGGCAATGTCCGCCAGCTCCTGCTGGAGCGAGAAGAGACTCGCCAGCTTGACCTCCGGCATCAGCTCCTGCGCAAAGAAGATGTACTCCTGATAGGCGGGAATATACATGCCCTCGTCCACCGGCATGGAACACAGCGTCGGAAACGCGCCGGATTTCTTGTAATTGTTGCGGTCGCACTGCTCCACAATCTCGTTGGCGTGATACACATCCTGCGCCGTAACGTCCCGCAGATCACGCCCCGATTCATACATCAGCTGCGCCACCGTCCACGCGAGGGAACGCAGCGCGATCACCTGATTTTTGCTGCGGATAATGCCGTAATGCAGTTCGCATTCGATGTCGCTGTTGGCGCGGAATTCGATCTCCGGCACATGGAAGAGCCTGGTCACAAAATGCGCCGCGTCCACCAGCTCATCCGCCAGCTTTGCGTCGACAGGCTCGAGTACGAAATTCAGCCGCTTCTCGAGGAAGCCGTTTTCCACCTGACGAAGCTGGAGGTCGGGCTTGATGTTCGCCATCGGCGCGCCCGTGCCGCGGATGTTGATCATCTCGGGTTCGTCGGATTTCTCCCCCGCGCCGGACATCTTTTCCTCGATCTCCCGCGCGAAGTTCAGCACGTTTTCAAAATCCTCCATATGCGCGGCGCGTTCTTCCTCCGCGCTGCTGCGCACCGGGGTGTTGCGGATGACCTCGAAGCTGTCGCCGTAATCCGAAAGCATCTGCCGCACGGATTTGCGCATATGCTTGATGAACTCGTTGTTCAGGTCTTTGTAATAGAGCTGCTTGAGAATATTCTGCGACGGTATGAGGCGGCTGCGCGAGATGAAGTAGCGCTCCACCATTTCCGACGGGTCAAGGTAGGCGTATTTGACAAATTTGATGAAATACAGCAGTCCCCATCCGCCTTCCGCGAGGTCGCGGTCGCCGATGGCGTTCGCCAGTCCGTTGAGAATATTCTCCTGCGTGGCATTGTCAAAGCCGCGGAAAATCATGCCGATGGACTGCACGTCCACATCCACATCGTCCCCCGGCGCGGGAAGCCACGCGCTCTGGTTGATTTCATAGCAGAATTTTATATCGGGCATCATCTTATACAGATGACGGCGCACCTGTCCGAGGGCATACCGCTGCCCGAACTGGTGGAAAATCATCACCAACGCGTGCATGGCCACTTCGAGTTTCGCGTCCAGAATGGTGAGGTGCTGGTTTTCCACGGGGACTTCGTGATAACGGCGCACCGCCTCAAAGCGGCGGCGGAATTCCGTGGCGGTGGCGCAGTTGAGCCATACGGCGTTGGCGCTGTCCCCGTAGATTTCACGCAGCACGGTCTGGCGGATATTCGCGCTCGCGGGCGTTTCGTAATTGACGTCGCCGCAAAGCTGCTGAATCGCCTGCACCAGCAGCCAGCTCACGGTCTTGCCGCCGCGCGCCACCATGCGCGCCGCGTCGTCGATATGCGCGAGCGGGTCGGGCTGTTCGCGCCCTCTGACAGGGGGATACACCGCGTCAAACGAGATGAAAAGATCGTCAAACAGCGCCATGACCGCGTTTTGCGGGAGGGTGTAATCGGTATCGCCGTTCATCTCGGAATACAGGCGGAGAATGGTAAACGCCGCCGCCTGCAAATGGTAGGTTTCGTCGCCGATAATCTCCACTTCGTCGGTGTTTTTCGGCTTGATCAGCGCCTCCACATCCACTTTGATGTCCTGCGGCAGCACCGATTTAAGCACCTGCCGCCGCGCCACGGAGTCGCCGAGCAAAATGTAGGTTTCGTCATTCACACGCTCAAGCGACTGATCATCCGCGTGAAAAATGAAAACGTCGGGCGAGAAGGGATGTTCATACTGATCGCCGCCCAGCGAAATGGTGCAGTCATAGTGCGCGCTGAAGCTCAGCATCTCCCGGATGGAGGCAAGGTCGTAAAAATCGAGGTAGACGATCTCACGGCAAGGCACCGTCATGATGAGGTCCCTTCCGTCCGCCAGTTCGCTCAGCCTGTCGTTCATGCAAAGAAGGTAACTGGCGAGATCGTCCTGCACATAACGGAAGGCGCTGCAATCCTCGGTGGTAAAGGAATAGCGCGCGCGGTAATTGACATTCTCCATGTTTTTCTCGGCGGCACGCCAGACGAATTCCTAGTCCACGCCCCAGTGCGCGAGGGTGCGCTGCTCGAGATACAGCAGCCCCATGGTGGTTTCAATCACCACGAATTTCATCAGACTCGGTTCGCATTTGCGGTAAACGAGGTCTTCGAGTTCTTCGTAATAATGGTTGTCGCTCAGCTCGATTTTCAGGCTGTCGCGAATGGCTTCAAAGGTGAAATGCAGGAAGCCCACCTGTTCGAGCGTGCGGTAATAGGGATAGCGGGTGTTGGCGTAAAGGTTCGCCTTGCCTACGCCGCGCTCGAAGGGAATCTGCTTATAATGCGCCTCGCGTTCCTCCGGCGGGTGAAGAAGAATGCCTTTGGAATGCAGATAGGAGGTATATTCATACTCGCCGCCCTCCTCAAAGAGCGTCGTGCAGAGTGTGAGAAGGAAATCGCGGAAGGAGGCTTCGTCCTCCGGCACGCGCAGCTTGTAGCTGTAGCGTTCGAGGGCAAAGTCCATCAGTTTGCGCTTGACGGGCGGCTCCGCCTTGGTGGCAAACATGAAAAGCTTGGCGCGGGTATTGGCATTGATGCCGCCGAGGGTATTGGCGGCAAACTGCGCCATCGCCGCCGTTTCCTTGGGCAGCGCACCGGGGTAGATCCGCATGAATTCGCTGAAAAGCTCGGAATTGGTGAGGTCGGATTCCGCGATGCTCTGGTTGATATAGAGAAGCATCCCCATCACGCCCGTGCGGATCGCCTTCTCTTCGTCGCTCAGCTTTTTGCGGCGCAGTTTTTCCTCCGCGTCGCCCGAAGCGCTCTCACGCAGTTGATCCATCCGGATGTGAACCGGCTCAAAGCTGTCGTCCGTTACGCCTATGCGCTCGGCAATGGGAGACGGCTCATCCGTTTCATCCGTTTCATCCGTTTCATCCGTTTCATCCTTCGGCTCCGGCACGGGAGCGGGAAGCAGCGGAAGCGGCGCCTCCGTGTGCGGCTGATCGGAAAATACGGGAGACTCGGGAACATCGGGAACATCGGGCGCTTCGGACGCATCGGGGAGATCGGGAAGCTTCATCGGCTCGGGCGCCGTTTCCGCCTCCACATGCCCTGTGCGCGCACCGAAGGTGTAGACCATGGGCGGAAGTTCCTGCGGCGGTTCCCCGTCTGTCAGCATTTCCTCCACATTCACCGGGGCGAAATCCGCCGCCGTCTCCTCCGGGGCGGGTTCTTCCGGCGGCGTGTCTTCCTCCGGGGCAGGTTCCGCCGCTGCGGGAATGTCTTCCTCTTTGGCAGGCTCCGGCAGCACGATCGGCGCGGACGCGCCGACCTCTTGGGAATCGTCGGTTGTCGGCTCAACCGTCGGCGCGTCGGATGCGCCGGGGGTACCGGCATCCTCGGGGGCTTCGGGGGCTTCGGGGGCTTCGGAATCGTCGGGCATTTCGGTTTTTTCAGGGGCGACCGGCGGGTCGATCTGTCTGACAGGGGCGAGGATGGGCGCTTCGATCTCCGTGACCCGCACCTTCACGCGGCTGGTCACGGCGGCAAGCGGCGATTCCCCGGCGGTCGCTCCGATCAGTTCCTCGTCGCTGATGGGGACGGCGCGCACACGGCTCGTGCCGCGCTCGTCCTCCTGCGCGTATTCTTCGGCAATGTCGGAGGGGACGGGAAGCACGCGCTTGGGCTTTTCCACCGCGACGTGCCGTTCGGCCTTCTGGGGCAGCTTGCCCGACCGGAACCCGATTTCGGAAAGCTCGGCGGCGGAGAGATACTTGCCGCATTGCAGATCATACAGACGCTGCTCGAATTTTTCCTGCTCCCTGCGGCGGATGATATCGCCAAACGCCTCGCGGAGAAGCTGCGCCGACCGCTCCCCTCCGCAGACGGGATAGAGAAGCTTAAAGCCCAGCTTGGTCATAAAGAGCTTGTCGCCCGTATGGGCGTGCCGCGCGTCCTGCCGGATCAGGCGCGCGCCGTCGCAGCTTTCCCATTTGAGGGTAGAGCGCTCGATCAGCACCGCCGCGTCGGCGTCGGTCAGTCCGGGGTACAACGCGGTAATATCCCGGTAAAAATCTTCGGTATTGACGCCTTCCGTATCGTCACCGTCAGGATGAACCCGGCTGTAGAGGCGCAGCAGGTAGATCAGCATCGCGCCCTCCGTATCCTCGTCGGAGGGATGCGGCTCCACAAAACCGGCAGGATAGACAACCCCGTCGCGGCTGTAGGCGAGGCGCACGCTGTCCCAGTTAAAGCCCTGGAGAAGCGAGAAATCCGATTTGTCGATGTCTCTGTCGGTAAAATCGGCGTCGTCGATGTCAAACTGCGGCGGATAAATCAGACCGCGTATCTCTTTGGCGGGTGAAATATGGGCGAAGCGCAGCGTACTGACGCGGCTGAAATTGCTGCCCGAAATATCCCTGCCGGTAAAGTCCGCGCTGCCAGCGTCAAAGCAGGCGGGGTATTTGATATAGGTAACATCATACGCGGGCGCAAGGGTGTTCCAGCTTAAATGCGCCGCCTTGGAAAAATCGCTGTGCGACAGGTCCGCGTCGGTAAAATCACACGCGTCAAAATCGAACGCGGCAGGGTAAATAATGCCGCTCAGGTCGGCGGCGAGCCGTATATCCTCCCATTTCAGCTCCTTGCAGAGCGAAAAATCGCTGCCGGAGATATCCCTGCCGTAAAATTTCGCGGAGGAAAGGTCAAAGGAAGCGGGATATTTGATGCCCTTGATGTCGGTAGCGCCCATGATATGCTCCCAGCGGAGACTCGCCACCAGGCTGAAATCACTGCCGGAGATATTGCGCCCGCCGAAAACGGCGTTGTCAATGTCAAAGGTCGCGGGGTATTTGATGGCGGCGATGTCCCGCGCGTCCTGGATATGCCGCCAGCGCAGACCGTACACCGCGCTGAAATCACATCCGCTGATGTCGCGGTCGTAAAAGCGGAAGGATTCGGTGTCGATGGTGGCGGGGAACACAATGCCGCTGATGTCCGCCGCCTTTTCAATATGCCGCCAGCGCAGATTCTCCACCAGACTGAAATCGCTCAGGTCAATCTCGCGTCCGGCGTAATTGACCAGATCGGTGCGAAAGCCGGCGGGATATTTAATGCCGAATATCTCGCTGGCTTCTTCGATTTCCTCGGGCTGCAGATCGGTGCGGTCGCTCAGATCCATAAACGCGAGCGACTCGCCCCCTTCGGAGCGCCGGCGCGGATAAACGGGAGCCTCCCCTTCCGACGCGCCCGCCATAGAGGGAATGATCGGGGCGGCGCTGTCGGTCAGGCTCTCCGCCTCGCTCCTGTCTACTCCGTAAATATCCGCAATGGTTTCCACTTCCCGCTCAAACTGCGCCGCCCGTGAGGGCTTGGGTCTGGTCTGCGAGGGATGGAACACCAGATTCTCCACATTCGCGCCACTCGGGTCAAACGCAAGCACCGGGGCAAAATCGGCGTTGTCGTCCTGCCGCCGCGCGTTTTTTTCGTCCGTGCCGCCGCGCTGAAAATCATCCGACGCGGACGGAGCGGGTTCTTTCTGCCTGTTGATTTCTTCAATAGCCTGATTGATCGCAGGATTTTCGTAGCGTTTTTTCGTATTCTGTTGTCTGAACCTTTTGAAAAAAGCCAACTTTACGACCATCCTTCCCATCGCCGCCGATGGCGGCGAAATTTTGCGGCATTGTCTGCCTTATCTGTCTGTATATTGTTATTTGACACGCACCAGACAGGTGACGGTAGCGTTGCCTGCCGTCGCGGTAATCGTCGCCTGTCCCGCTTTGAGCGCCTTGACCTTGCCGTTTTCGTCCACTGTCGCGACCTTTTCATTGTCTGAACTCCACTTTACATAGCTCTGCGGCACATTGTCGGGGTTGATCTCCACCGAAAGCGTGGTGGTTCTGCCGCGCTGGAGCGTAATGTCGTTGTTCTGACGCAGGGTCAGACCGTAGACGGTATATTGTACTTCCTCCGAGGCGGTGCTGCTGTTGGGCACCGTTGTGGGAATCGCAGAGGACACGCTCGCCGCCGTCGTGGTTTCGGTCGTCATGTCGGAACCGCTTACCCCCTGCACAATGGTCTGATCCATTTCGATTTCGCTGTAATCGTCGAGTCCCTCATAGGAGGACTGGGTGCTGCCGATCAGCCAGCCGAACACAAATCCGATCAGCACGCCCACCGCCATAATCAGGCAGCCGACGGCGACAAAGATCATGTTCTGGGTGATATGAAAACCCGGCTCCACCGCCTCCACCACAATGGCGGACACGTTGTCGTCGCTGTCGTCGCTCATGGCAAGCGCCATCAGTTCATTGGTATGCCCGAAGGGATCCTTGCGCTTGGCGAGACAGACGGTGATTTCATCCTCGTCCAACTGGTCGCTGAGTCCGTCGCTGCACACCAGAAACTTATCGCCCTTCTTCACCTTGAAGGGCTTGGCGCGGAAGGGTTCCATTTTCCCCTCGCGGCTGTTCATGCCGAGAAATTTGGTAATCCGTCCGTGGCGGACGCCTTCCTCGGTCAGCGCGACGCTTTTCTGCCCTTCCACGGCAACATGGTCACGCGTCAGCTTGACGAGCTGCTTGTCCCGGTAGAGGTACACGCGGCTGTCTCCTACATTATATATATGCGCGTTGCCGTGCTCGATGATGAGAAGCGCCATTGTCGAAGCCGTGCGCACACCGCCCGTCTCACGCCGCTGGTCGCGTATGAGTTCGTTCGTCTCCTGCATATAGGTCAGCACCGCGTCGTCGGGTGTGACGTCGGTATCAAAAGCAATGCGGTCGGTCACTGCGTCGAGCTTGGTGGCGGCCACCAGCGACGCAAAAGAGCCGGTATTGTTGCGTCCCATGCCGTCAAATACGGCAAAGACATTGACATCGGTATATTCGCCGGTTTTGATGGCAAAAGGGCGACCGATGTTGCGGGGCGTGATGTAATCGCCGTTAAAATATACATTGTCCTCATTGTTGCCGCGGGCGTTGCCTACATTGGACTCAGCCGCCGCGCGGATCAGAATTTTGCCTGACGTCTGCAATTTCCGCTCACCTCATCGTCGTTCCGGATAGTGCCATGCAAAAATGCACTGCGTTATATAATAGCATATTCCTTTGAATAAACCAAAACAATTGCGCAATATTTACAAATAATTAATAAAATTTCAGCGTCATCCATGAAAAAATGCGGCATTCATAAAAAAACAGAACGCCGCATTTTTTTGGCTGTCAGTATGTCGCTGTCAATGATCCGAAATCTTACCCGTTCTTTTTTTCGTTGCTCTCCACGTCGTTATACATGGGAGGCGTGTAGCTGTCCTGCCGGGTCATCGCGTTTTTGCCCTTGACCATGGTAGTGATGGTGCCGATGATGCCCACAAGATAGGCAAGGTCATCCGCCCAGCCTGCCACCGCGATCGGATCGGGAATCGCGTCGATGGGCGAAATGACAAGTACCCCAAGAAGCGCAATCAGCGCGAGTTTCCACCCGTTGCTGAGACCCTTTTTGTCTTTTTTCGGGGTATAACCGTTGTAACCGTTATTGGTGCTGTCTGCCATTTTACTTCATTCCTTTTCTAATAAATAATATTGTGTATCGCCGGACAGCCTGCCGGCACTGCTCACCGGTCAACTGCCTGCTTTTTCCGGCGCGCTTAGAATTCCGTCTATATTATCGCACAAAAATATCATTTATGCAAGTGTTTTAAGCATTCGTTTATTGAAATTTAAAATTTAGTAAAAATATCATATTGGGAATTGCATAATCGGCGCAGATATGCTATGATAGTGAGTAGAATTGACAGAAATACCATCGGAAGGACGGAAAAACTATGCTCCGGAATCTCAACCGCGACTCCCTGCGATGCGCCCTGTGTCTGGGCGGCTTTGCGGGGTGGACTATGACGGTCATGTACATCTGTGAAAAAAGCCTGGAACTGTACGGCACTTCCTCCCTCTATGCCGTGACCAATATCATCTTCGGCGGCGCGCTGCTGCTCACGCTGACCGTTCTGCTGATGCTGATGTTTCATCTTGACTTTGAAGGGCTCCTGGGACACCGCTATTTCCGTATCGTTCCGGCTGTGCTGATGGCGGAAAGCGGTCTGGCGCTCGCCTTTACCAACGCCGACTCCTTCAGCGTCTACGCGGTGATCACAGGCGTCTGCGCCGCCTTCGGCGCGCTGGCGGTCTTTTCCTCGCTGCTGCGCGTCAGGGTCAGCCGGCGTCTGTTTGCCGTCGCCGCGGGTACGGCCATCGGCGGCGCGGTGCGTCTGGTCGATCATGTGATCTATTCGCACATGGATATGACGCGCGGGGTTTACGCGCTGGCGCTTCTCTCCGGCATACTGGCGCTGCTGACGGTGCGCTCCTCCGGCTTTTCGAGGGAGGAAATGCCCATCATCAGCTACTCCGAAGCCTCCCACAAAACCCTGCTGCGCCGTCTGCCCGCCGCCTATTTTCTGCTGACCGTGTTCGGAGGGCTGTACTATTTCTGTCTCGGGCAGATTGCCGCCCACGGCGCGGAGCTGTACGCCCCGGTATTCCGCGGGTATATTCTGTACACCTATCTCCCCTATATCGCGGTTGCGCTGCTGATTGCGCTGCTGGTAAAATTTCACAATGTCACGCCGCTTTTCGTCTTTGGCGTATGCCTTCTTTCCTATTCCGCCATTCTGCTCTATCTCCCCTATTTTTCCCGCGCGGAGGAATCGGTATTCCTGATCTGTTTCTTTGTGGGACAGTGCTGCTTTGGCATTTTCGCTTACCTTTTCATTATCACCTTTTCGATGGATCGGCAGCATCCCCTGTTTTACGCGATTTTCGGTTACGCCTGCGCCATCGCCGCACAGCTCGGCGCCAACCTGTTTAACCTGTTCTTCCCCGCGCAGAATAAGGAAGGCCTTCTGGCGGTACTCGCCGCGCTGCTGGTCGTCAGCGCCCCCGTCATCTGGTTCCTTCTCAAAAAGCACGGTCTCACGCAGGAAAGCTTTGAGCTGCACAACGCCCTGCGGGGCGAAATCGCGGCAACCGCCGAGAAGCTCGGACTGAGCGACCGCGAAAAATATATGCTGGAACTGGTGGTGCTGGGCGGTTACACCGTGGAACAGCTCCCCGACAAGATGATGCTCTCCCGCAATACCGTGCGAGCGCAGAGCCGCAACCTGCTGCAAAAGATCGGCGTCGAAACCGTCTCCGATTTGCGCCCCTTCTTTGAAGCCCGTCTCTCGCGGTCATAAAAAATATCTTTCTCCAAAGCGTCCTGACGTTTCCCCCGTCACGGGCGCTTTTTTGTTGATTTCATCATCAAATTTTCATAACTTTGCCCTGGGTTTTGTGCGATAATCGGTTGACATATCATCAAAATTTGAGTATAATTGACTCAATGCAGAATGGAACGAATAACACAAGCAGAACGGATAGGCTGCCCACAGCGCTATCGGGACCTACGGCGGTCATCCCCGCGGCGACCGCAAAACCTACTTCAACCGAAAAGGAGCGCAGTAAAGATGCAGGAAGAAAGATTTGAACTATTTGACGTATCCGTCTCGCTGATTTGCAAATGCCTGCAAAAAATCAAGAGCGACAAAATGATCTCCTACGGCTTAAAAGGTTCTCACGTCCTTTTCATGGTGCAGCTCGACAAGGAGGAAGACGGTCTGACCGCCTCTGAACTGTCGCAGGCGGGTCATATGGATAAGGCACAGATATCCAGAGTGATCGCGGAGCTGACCGAAAAGGGACTGATTACCAAGACCAGCGCCTACAAGGGGCAAAAGTACAAAAACCGGCTGAGACTGACCGAAGCGGGCAAAAAAATCACGCACGATCTCAATGATTTCATTGCCGACGCGTTTAAATACGTCAGCGGGTCCATTCCCAAAGCGGACCTCGAGGTATTTTACCGCACGCTTTTCACCATCAGCGAAAATCTCTTTTCTTTTGCCGATCAGTTGGCGGCGGGGCAGGTCACGGGTTAAAATGTTTCAGGAAGCAGCGCATAATGATATGTAAGGAGAAGGTTACGCTATGGCAAACATCAGGCTGATTACTGATTCGGCAAGCGATATTTCGGAAAAACACGAAAAAAAGTATAACATTAAGGTGGTTCCCTTTCAGGTGGTCATGGGCGACAAATCCTACACCAGCAGAGTGGATTTCAACAACGAGAAATTTTATGACATGATGGAAGCCTACGACGGGCTGCCCCTTACCTCCCAGTTCACCGCCTTTCAGTTTCAGGAGGTCTATGAGGAAATGTACCGCGAGGGCGTGACGGACATCATCTGCGTCCTCATCAACGGGCAAGGTTCCGCCACCTACAACAATTCTCTCATGGCAAGCGACAATTTCTATGACGAACATCCCGAAGCCATCGGCAAACTGCGCATTACCTCCATCGACAGCCGCAGCTACACCGGCGCTTACGGCTATCCCGTGGTGGAGGCCGCCAAAATGATTAAGCGCGGCGAATCCGCCGACGCCATCATTGATTATATCAATCACTGGGTGGAAAACTGTACCATCTTTTTTGCGCTCTATTCCCTGAAATACGCCAAGAAATCCGGCAGAATTCCCAGCGCTGCCGCCTTTGTGGGCGACGCGCTCGGACTCAAGCCCATCATGCGCATTTACGACCACGTCATCTCCACTGATACCAAGGTGCGCGGCGAAAAGCCTGTCATCACCACCATCGTGCAGAAAACCGCCGAGGAGATCGAACCGCAGACGCCCTATTGCATTGTCTACGGCAATGACCGGTATGTCTGTGAAGAACTCGCCGACGCAATGACCGCCAGACTCGGCTATCCGCCCGCCGATTTCTACCAGATCGGCGCCGCCATCGCGGTCAACGCCGGTCCCCGCGTGGTCGGCACCATCTTCAAAAAGAAGCGATAACGTCCCCGCCCGTTTTATCGGGTTATCGGGAGAAACCCCGGAAGCGGAAGATAGGGAAAACACGGGAAAATCGGCAAAATAGGTAAATTCTTCCGGCGGAAACCGTGTTTTTGCGGTACAATGGCAAATCTTCCCGCAGGCACTTGCATTTTTGCCGGAACGGTACTATAATAGGAAACAATACAGGCAATACTATTGGATGGTTCCGCCTGTACCCCCACAACAAACCTATGGAAAGAGGAAACTATCTATGAGCGAGACATTACAGACCATGCCTTTTCAGCCCAACGAGGGCAAAAATCTCGTCATCAAGACCGATGACGGTGAGTTTGAACGCTATCCTGTCAAGACCCCGATCATTCAGTCGGGCGACGATCTCGTTGCTTTGCTCAATGAGCTGGTCAAGCCCTACCTTCAGGACGGCGACATGATTTACATGAGCGAAAAGATTCTCGCCATCAGCCAGGGACGCGCCTTCAAGATCGAGGACATCAAGCCCTCACGTCTGGCGAAATTCCTGACCAAGTTCGTCTATAAATCCCCCTACGGCATCGGACTCGGCATGCCCGAAACCATGGAACTCGCCATCCGCTCCGTCGGCAGACCCAAGATTCTCTTTGCCGCCGTCATCGCCGGCATCGGCAAGCTCTTCGGCAAGCGCGGCGTGTTCTATAACATAAACCCTCGGAGGATCTGACCGACGAATATCTCTCCAAAATCTTCAAGGACAACCCCCTCGGTCAGGGTCACGAACAGACCCCGCTCTGCATCG
This sequence comes from uncultured Ruminococcus sp., assembly GCA_902762395.1. Lineage (GTDB taxonomy): Bacteria > Bacillota > Clostridia > Oscillospirales > Acutalibacteraceae > RUG762. The sequence goes on along the minus strand of CACWOA010000023.1, from coordinate 5,488 downwards.
TCCGCAAGATTGGATAATTACACAGCCGACCGCGTGGCAATCGCTCACGCGATCGGCTGCTGTTGATTTCACTGCGTATTTTGTTTCAGGAAAGGATGAAACCAATGACAGGCAGAACGCATATGCTGACCGGCGCTTGTCTGGCGCTCGCCCTTCATGCCTCGGCACCGCAGATGGTGCTGGTCACGGTCGGCGCGGTGCTTCCCGATATAGACACCGCCCACTCGACATTCGGACGGTACGCCCGGATCTTTTCCTATACACTGCCTCATCGGGGACCGACACACGGACTTCTCATGCTCGCGCTCGCAACCTTCATTCATCCCTGGCTCGGACTCGGCGTGCTGACCCATATTCTGCTGGATATGACCACTTCGTCAGGCGTGAAGCTTTTTTGGCCGTATGATAAAAACTGCCGTCTCCCCTTCGCAAAGAAGAATCACAACAACAGCCTTTTTGAAATCCTTTTGCAGATGGCACTGATTGTCGCAATTGCCTGTCTTTGCCTGCATTCTTTAGGGGGATTTTTCTCATTCAATATGGAGTCCATTCAACACTGGCTCCGCCTCCTGCTCCGATTTCTGCAAAAAAGCTTCACATAAACCGCGGGGCTGCCGTTCGTTTCATCCCATTTTCACTTTTTTACGCATTTTCGCGCATCCCACACTTTTTATATTTTTTTGCGAAAAAATATGTTGACAAATTCTGTAGAAAGTGTATAATAGAATTGTCCCTTTTAAATGGAATATGAGTAGGTGACGGAGCGTGTCTTTTTATCAATTTTATCAATTTTATCAGTTTTCTCAGTTTAGAAAAGTGAAAAGGACAGAAAAAGGCTGTGAATCAACGATTTTTTCATGATTCACAGCTTTTTTCGGTTCCGGCATAACGTTTTTACCTTTTTCCGGAATGCGTATAAAATCTGTCAGCCCCCAAGCGATTCTTTTTTTCGCAACACATTGCAAATACCAAACCTTTGTGCTATAATAAGGTTGGAAGAGGGGGCGATACTGTTGGCACAAGACGGGAAAGACAATGCAGCCGATTGCATGGATTACGCGAATTACCCGGATTATCAAAAAAATCTGGAACGAATCAGACGGCTTCGTTTATTGGACGACGATTTTTTCAATGTTTGTTTTAACAACGATACGGAATGCACCCAGTTTTTACTCCGTATTCTGCTGGAACGGGATGATCTGAAAGTCATCAACGCAACGGCACAGCATTCTATCAAAAACCTGGAAGGACATTCTGTGATTCTGGACGTGTTTGCAACCGATGAAAACGGCATCCGCTACGATATCGAAATTCAGCGCGCGGACAGCGGCGCATTGCCCCAGCGCGCCAGATACAACAGCAGCCTGATTGACGCACAGAATCTGCCGAGCGGAGAGGATTATAAACAACTGCGGGAATCCTATGTCATTTTCATCACGGAAAACGACGTAATCGGAAACGACAAGCCGATCTACCATATCGAGAGGGTTATCAAGGAAACAGGCGCAGACTTTGGAGACGGGTCACATATTATTTACGCCAACGCCTCCTACCGTGACCAGTCCCGCTTTGGTCGACTCATGCACGATTTATGCTGCTCCGACCCGAACGATATGCATTATTCCATTCTGGCACAGAAAACGAGATATTTTAAAGAAGACACGGAGGGGGTCAAAGGTATGTGTAAGATTTTCGAGGAAATCAAACAGGAAGGCATCGAGCAGGGCATCGAACTGGGCAGAGTGCAGGGCATCGAGCAGGGCATCGAGCAAGGCAGAGTGCAAGGCATCGAGCAGGGCAGAGTGCAGGGCAAGGCCGAGGAAAGAGAAAACGCCATGCGCAGAGAATCCGCTATCAAGAAGGCGTTTCGTATGCTGATAGACGGAAAGCTCACGCTCGAAGAAATCGCCGCATACACCGATCTTTCTCTGGACGAAATCAAGGAATTTGCCGCGATTGCTTCGGTGTGATAAGCAAACGGCAGAGAAAAACCGCTGTGAATGTTGGGTACATTCGCAGCGGCTTTTTCATTGTGCAAAAGAAGTCATTTCCCGATACCATTCAATCCTCAAATGCAAATCCCTTCGCGAGGCATTCGTCAAAGGTGCCCATACGCTCGAAATTTTGGGGATTCATATCCCCCACATCGGCGGAATACACCATCGTCTCCCCCGCGCCCGATTTCATCAGATAACGGAGGTCGCCCCCATCCGAGCCGATCATCACATAGCCGGGGGCATAGATGCCTACCTCATCCGTCAGATTGCACTCGATCCATTCGTCCGCGCTGTCGAGATAATCAAGGTATTCACATATGATTTCCTTCTGAAAAAAATAACGCACCACCACCTCCGGCAGTTCCACTGAAAGCGCGGTTTCTATTTTTCGTATTTGTTCCATCATTTCCGATTTATCCATTTTGTCAAACCCTCCTGGCGCTATGATTCCGCCGTATGCCCCACAACCTGCGCGCTCGTCCACAACCCGCCCCGCCGCGTGACGGTACAGTAATCTTTCAGAACGTCCCGTAAGTCACGGGAATAGGCGCCGTAACAGCGGTTGTATGTAAGATGATGCCCCTCCATGAAGGCAAGCGTTGTCAGCGCGCCCTCGTAATCCTTCCGGTCTAAACAGGCGAACACCGCCAGATGCGGGGCTTCCTCCGCGTGGGCAATCAGGTATTCGCCCAGTCCGCCGTCATGCTGCTCCACATCGCTGATGAAGCCGTCCAGAATCTCCATGCAGTCGTTGAAAATGCTTTCGCACCATGGCACAAAATCCGCCTCCGTCAATTCGCGCAGATTGTCTGCTGTCGCCCCGCAAGGAAAATCATATTCCCTTTGGGCAATCAAATGAAACGGCATCGCGCTGACGCACTCATGACGCATGATGTCCGTAAATTGCACGGGATTGTCCGGATGCACAATCGAGTCGATCAATTCATCGTAGCGCCAGAGTTTCACGTTGATCTGCACTTGATATTGTTCGTTTTTGCGGTGATGATAAATATACCAGTAATAGGGGTCGTTTTTTTGATACAAACCGAAAAGGGTACTTTTTGCCTTGCGTTTTTTTGCAATGGGTTGGAAGGTATCCCGGATCAGTTTGTCGATACTGACTTTTTTATCCAACATAACCAAAATTCCTCTCTTGCAACCATCCTATTGCTTCGTAGTTTACTCTTTCAGCTTTGACAATTACGCATTACGCATTAAATTAATACTGTTCTGTGCTATCGTCGCCTGCCAGCACAAAGGACACCTTGCCTGTGGCAATGCGCGCCGCCGCCACTTTGATGCGGACGGAGTCGCCCACGCGGTAGCTCCTGCCGCTGAGCACCCCTTTAAGCGTCGCCAGTCCGTCATATTCGTACTCGTCATAGGGCAGATCGTCAAAATGCACCATACCTTCCGCGCTGTTGGTCAGACGGACGAAAAATCCGCCCTCAAACACATGGCTGATAACACCGTCAAACTCCTGCCCGACAAATTTTGCCATATACTCCGCCATGTAGCAGTCCTCGCTCCGGCGCTCGGCGGTGACGGCACGCACTTCACATTCGGTGGAACGCTCCGCCGCGTCCATCGCCTTGCCGTAATATCGCTTGACCATCGACCCGTGTCCCTCTCCGCTGACATAGGCCGACAGCACCCGGTGAATGAAACTGTCGGGATAGCGGCGGATAGGGGACGTAAAGTGACAGTAATCGTCCAGCGCCAGTCCGTAATGTCCCAGCGGATTGCTGTCGTAGCGCGCCTTTGCCATCGCCCGCAGCAGCACATTGGAAACGATTTCCTCAAACGGCGAATCCTTCACCTCCGTCAGCACGGCATCCACCTCGGCGGGCGACGGGTCGCCCCCCAGCGCGGCGGTGTGAATCCCCAGCACGCGCAGCAGTTTCGCCACCCGTTCGAGCGCCTCCGGGTCGGGCGATTCATGCACGCGGTAGACAAACGGAAGCTGCGCCCGCTTGGCCAGCCTGGCGGCCGCCACATTCGCCGCTATCATGAATTGCTCGATCATGCGCTCCGCTTCGCCCGATTCGCGCTCAAAAATACCGCAGCACACGCCGTTCTCATCCAGCTCAAACCGCGATTCCGTCGAACTGAAACGGATGCTTCCGCGTTCCGACGCGGTTTTGCTGAGAATCTGATAAAGCTCATACGCGTCTGCCACCGTTTCACGGACACAGGCGTATTTTTCGTTGATTTCATCCGACGCGGTGCCGTCCAGAATCGCGTTGACCTCACTGTAAACGCCCCGCACCTTGGAATCAATCACCGTCTTGGCAAAGCGGTAATGCCGCATTTGTCCCTTGCCGTCAAACTCCATGAACGCGGAAAAACACAGCTTGTCCGTGTGCGCGTTGAGCGAGCAGATGCCGTTGGAAACGGCTTCGGGGTACATCGGAATCACGCGGTCGGCAAAATACACCGACGTGCCGCGGTCAAGCGCCTCGATGTCGAGCGGACTGCCGCCTTTGACGTAATGGGACACATCCGCGATATGCACCGACAGTTCAAAGCCGTCCCCCACGCGTCTGACACAGATCGCGTCGTCCAGATCCTTCGCGTCCGCGCCGTCGATGGTGAAGATCGGCATCTGCCGCAAATCCTCGCGCCCCTCGATATCCTCGGGAGTGACGCCCCCGGCGTTGATTTCCTTGGCGCTCGCCAGCACTTCCTCCGGAAAGACCGTGGGAATCCCCAGCGCGTCGATAATCGCATCGGCACAGACCCGCGCGCTTTCCGCTTCGCCATAGAGCTTGACCGCCGAGCAGGTCATCTTTCTGCCGTCCTTGGAAAATCTGACCTTGGCCTGAATCTTGTCGCCCTCCTGCGCGCCGATTTTATTCTTCTCCAGCTCGATCGGCACGCGGTACACGGCATCGGGATGCAGCTCCCACTTGCCGCGGAATTTTTTGACCGTGCCGACCACCGTTCTGTCTCCGTATTCACAAATGGAGCGCACCTTGCCGAAAAAGCCCTTTTCGTCCGCGTATTTGGAAATAATCACGCGGTCGCCCGGCAGCGCGCCGATGTTGTTTTCCATGGAGATGTAGACGTCCTCTCCCCCGTCGTCGGGATGCATAAAGACAAAGTGCCGCGACGCGGAAACAATCTTTCCCCTGACCAGCCCCGCTCCCGCTACGCTGGTGATGCCGCCTTTTTTGGAAAGAAGAATCTCCCCCTCCCGTTCGAGCGCATTCAAATCCTTGATAAAGACCGCCATATCGGTCACGCCGATCTCTTTGGCGAATTGCTCCGCCTTGACCGTTTTGCTCTTTTTGCTCAGACGTTCCCTGATATATGCCTTCTGATCGGTTAATGGCATGAAAATCCCCTACTGTTTTTTTGACTTTATCTGTCTTTTTCAAAAAAATATGCGAAACAGGACAGCCTGCTTCGCATATTTTCTCCTTGTTCAATATACTTCTGTGCCGAGAAACAGATCAGTCAATCAGAGTAATGATATCCAGCACCATGAC
>CACWOA010000022.1 GCA_902762395.1 uncultured Ruminococcus sp. | reverse complement strand
GCTCGACGGCAGCGTGGACTGCCTCTGGAATGTCGCTAACCCCGCCAAGGAATACGTCGCCTCGGTGAGGACGGTTGAAACCGGCATTTATTACCGGCAGGTCATCATGACCCCCGCGAAAAGCGGCGTTACCCGTCTTGCGGACGTGCGCGGCAAGACAATGGCGGTGGTCAGCGGTTCCGACGCGCAGACCGAGCTTCACAATGCCTCCGTGATGGAGAGCAGTCTCAAAGAAGTCAAAGTCTACGACACGATGGCGCAGGTCATGGATGCCCTCACATCCGGTCAGGCGCACTGCGCCGCTGTGGACGAACCGCAGGCACTGTATGCCGCCGCGCAGAACGGCGGCGCCTTTCAATGGATTGACACCCCTCTCGCGGAGCATTCGCTCGTCATCGCGACGCGCGCCGAGGACGCGGATCTCTGCGCGCTGATCGCTGAAAAATACGTTAAGCTTTCGCAGAGCGGCAAAATCGAGGCGCTTTGCCGCCAATACGCGCCGGGCGGCGCACTGGGAACCTCCACGCAAGCCCCCGCTTCACAGATTTAGCTGTTAGCCGTGTAAAGTGGTTAGTGGTTAGTGGTTAGTGGTTAGTGGTTAGCCGTTAGCCGTTAGCTGTTAGCCGTGTGATGTGGTTAGTGGTTATTGGTAAAATTTGTGAAAATAATCGAATAGGTCAAAAGACCACTTTTTTCGCCTTATTATTATATATTTTATTATTAAAAATGGTCTTTTGTCCCAAACGCCCCGCAAAGCCCTTGAATTCGGGCTTTTTTATGGGACACTTTTGGTTTGAAAAGTGGGCGAAAGATCATTTTGCCAGACTCAGCCTCACGATTTTCTCACAGAAAGTGTCCCATTCGCCCGAAAAAATGTCCCATCGACCACTTATCCGAAAATTTTTGTCCCATGTAAAATGTTTCACTATAGAAACACACCTGTCTCCACGGGAACGCTTCCCGGATGAAACCTTCAAGAAAAGGACTCCCACTAACCACTAACCACTTCACATTTTGAAGCCACTGCCATCTGAATGCTAAAAAACGGCCGATTTCCGCAAAGGAAATAGCCGTTTTTTTTGATATGCAAGTGTGAATTTCCACATTCCCGTATTAATGATTGGTTCCCGACGTATTGCAGCCGACCTTAACCGACGAAATGGCCTCTGCCGTCTGCACGGGAGGAGGAGCTGCGGTCGTGGCAGGTGCGTGCGTCTGCGTAGTGGTCTTGACCGTTGTAGCCTGCGCGGTGGTATGTACCGGCGCTTTCGTGGTTGCCTTGGTGGTGGGTGCAGGCGTCGTTCTGGTCGTCGTCGTTGTCGGTCTGGTCGTCGTTGTCGGTCTGGTCGTTGTCGTTGTCGGCTTAGTCGTTGTCGTTGTCGGCTTAGTCGTCGTCGTTGTCGGCTTAGTCGTCGTCGTTGTCGGCTTAGTCGTCGTCGTTGTCGGTCTGGTCGTCGTCGTTGTCGGTCTTGTCGTCGTCGTTGTCGGCCTGGTCGTCGTGGTCACTCTCGTCGTTGTCGTTGTCCTCGTCGTCGCCTTTGTGGTTTTCGCAGTCGTCTTGGCGGTGGTTCTCACCGTGGGACGCGTGGTGTTTTTCTTCGTGGTTCGGGCTGCCGTGGGACGAGCCGCGCGTTTTGTGGTGGCTCTTGCGGTAGCTCTTGTGGTCTTTTTGGTGGTTTTCTTTTGGGTGGTTCGCTGCGCTGTGGTCGTGGTGGTGACTTCCTCCGTGACAAGTCCCGTTGTGGTAACGGTAGTCATATAAAGGAACATCTCATCCACATCCTCAGGTGCATCAACCGTTTCGGAAGTAGCCTCGTCGTCTTCCTCTTCATCCACAAATTCTACCACGGTGACATTGCCCTCAAAATGAGTGGCGGGTTCCGACGTCTGACCGTGATGGGAAGCGCTCACTTCCACCTCGTTGTATTCCTCACTGATGGATGTATCACTGTAGGAAATCTCATAATGTGTTTTGGGAATGGGCTGCCGATAGCTGTCGGACGAAACGCTGCCGTTGACAATGTTTCCGCAGACAAACACGGTGGCAAATACCGCCATAAACATCGACATGACAATCATCAGTTTTTGAGCAACAGACTTGTCCAACACAGGCCCTCCCTTCTTATTGAAATCACATTACACACACAATGGCTGAGGAATCAGCCTGTTACGGCTACTATCCCATTTCAGCATCTATTATTATACGCTTTCGTTTCGGAATTGTAAAGAGTAAATCTATGAATTTTTTTGTAAAAATCGAAGCGTTTTTAGCATTTTTCCCGGATTTTTCCTCCGCTACGCCGCACGAGACGTCTCTGTGGCGCCCTCGCCGGGAGAATCGGCAGTGGTAGTCGTGGCGGCAGCCGTGGTGGCGGCTGTAGTGGTTGTGGCAGCACTTGTGGAAGAAGCGGAAGAGGTGGCGGACTTTTCAGAGGCAGTCGTGGAGGACTGCGTCGTAGAGGACTTGTTGGCGTCGCCGTCCGCAAAATACGGATTGCCCTTGGACCATCTGTCAGAGGGATCCCAACCGCTGTATTTGGCGCCCCGTATGCGCTGCGGCACGCTGTCTCCCTTGGGACCCGACGCCCAGACAACATGCACCTGCGTACCGATGGGACAATTGTCGTAAACCCACTTGCAATCCCTCACACACATACGGATACAACCGTGAGACACCGCTTTGCCGAGATTGTCATAGGAGGCGTTAAACAGCGAAGAAGGGTCCTGTCTGTCATAGGGGACCGAGTGGAAGAGATAGCTGGTGCTGATGCTGCTGCTGTACTGACCGTAGCAGTCGCCCATAAGCTTTCTCCATCTGTATTTGGCGCGAATCTTGTACATACCCTTGCGCGTCGGGCTGGAATCCTTGCGCCCGGTAGAGCAGGTAAACGCCTTCACGAGACGGGTATATTCCCCGTCGGCGTCCTTGCCGTACACCCCGACCGACTGACTGCCTGTGTAAACGACAATGTAGTAGGGAGATTCATAATTCTGGTTGATGATGTAAGAGCCGTTTTCGTCGGTATCTCCCGCAATGGTCGTGGTCATGGCGGCGGAAGATGTCGTGGTCGTGGTGGTCGTCATGGTGGTGGTAACAGTCGTGATAGTTTCCGCAGGGGCTGTCACACCGGCGTTTTTGCCGCTGTCCTGCGTCTTGGCGCCACCCGATGTGATCTGCCGGAGAAGGTCGTCGGTGTCCATATGATCGGGGGCAACCAGTTCCATCGGCGCCGGCACCAGCGTTACATCCTCCTCCTGAATCAGTACATGATCGGAAAATACGGCCACCGTGTCGCCCCGGCGGAGCATATTCTTCGTGAGAAGCCCCATCAGCAGCAATCCCGAAAACATGATAATAATAAAATTGGCTGTCATCTTTTTCATGTCCTGTACGCCTCGCATTTCTACAAAGATCGACTTTTTCTTATTTTCATTATATATCGAAAAAATCCTCCCGTCAACCTCTGTACGCGTTTTTCCTCCCAAAAATCCGCCGCCTCAACCCGCCGGATTTTGTCGAAAAAGCTGACAAAATAAAAAAACGCAAAAGCAGGTTGAAGAATGTCAAATTTTTTTGCGCATACAACAATTGACAAACTCCGCATCTGGGTGTATAATAAAACACAAACAGGGTGTCTTCTCACAGACGACGCTCCGAACCGAATAGGGTAAAGAAATAACCGCATAGGGGCTCAAGCTAGGCGGTTATTTCTTTTTTCTGTTTGTCAGGGTAACGGTCAGGCTGATTACGCCGACCATCATTGTTACAAACAAGAACAAGTCGCTGAATGTAACATACATCCGACATCACCTCCGATCTCTTTGACAGATAACGGAGGAAAGAAATATTTTTGAAATTTCGCCTCCGATTTTTATGTAAAATCGGAGCGCCGCCTGTTTATTTTCATCTGAAATGGGAAAACACGCTGTTTGCAAGCTTTATAATATCACACTTCCGGAAAATGTGCAAGTCTTTTTCAAACTGCTGTTATACTCAATAACGATTTAGCGTGCCGCCTCGGACTTCACAAAAACCATATAGGAAAGTTTTTGCTCGTCCTTGGCTGGCAGATGATGCCGTTATTGAGTATAAAAAATATACGCGGGGATGTGTCATGGGTACGCCTGCACATCCCCGCGCTTTTTTTTGATTTATGCTTCAAATCCCTTTTTGTTCCACAGCAAATGCCGGTCGCCGATCAGTTGAGGCTTGGAGGTGCCGTTATTATAACTCCATCGACCGTAATACAACCGTACCACCTCTATTTCTTTCGTTATGTCCATTTCGCAGTCATAGTAACTACTCAATGGTGCGAAATTATAGATTCTGTCGTTATAGGTGTCACTGAAATCAATATTCGGTTCATAGTAAACAATATCCGTCAAAGCAGGATCGGCAATATAGCGCATGGTATAAAAATTCCAGTTGCTCAGTGGATTGACCTCATTATAAGCCGTCGTGGTCATATAACACGTCAGCTCCACCTGTATTCTGCCGTCTCTCTCTCCCACAGGCACGCCAAATCCCACCAAATCATAATTTTTATGCTTACCGTCGTACAGCAGCATGATCTCTGTGCCGCCCGTGTATTCGGTGATGTCACTCACGCTCACGACCCGCAGATTGTCCTTCACTTCGTCATACGAATAAGGAATTTCCACACTGCGGAGATAATTCATCAGAAGGTACACCCCCACGATCAGCACCAGCGCCCCCCCGCCGATGAGCCACGCCGCCATGACGTGACGGGTCAAATAGCGGCTGGCCTTTTGCAGAGGCTTGGTATCGTCATAGACGGGCAGCACGGTATCCTGCTGCAGCGCCTGCGCTTCGGCGCGGCAGTTTTCGCACTCCGACAAATGCTCCTCCACCAGCGCCACGCTGTCCTCACTCAGCACCTTGTCCGCATACAGGGGAAGTAAATCTTTGGTGACATTACAATTTATCCGACTCATGATGATCCTTTCCTTTCCATCGTTCGATAATTTTCAGCCGCGCGCGGTGATAGGTCACCCGCGCCCAGCTTTCGCTGTGTCCGAAAAGCGCCGCAATCTTCTGAAAGGACAGCTCCCCGAAGGTGCGCAGCCAGAACACCTCTTTGTACGGTTCCTCCAGCATATGCAGCACCTTGTGAAGGTCAAACGCCGTTTCGCTGTCCTCGAGCCGCTCCTCAAAACGCACGGTTCCCGCGTGGCTCTCTTCCTCGGCAGGCATGTCAAAATCGGTCGGCACTTCCCGTCCGTGCCTGCGGCAATAGGAAAGATAGCTGTTCTTGGCGATCTGACACAGCCAAACGCGAATGTTGCATTCCCCGCGGAATTTGGAAACGGAGCGTATCGCTTTGACAAACACCTCGTGCGTGAGATCCTCCGCCAGCGATTCATCGCGGCAGAGCGAAATCAGATAGAGATAGACGTCGCTGAAATAGGTGCGGTACATTTCTTCCCACTCTTTGTTGGGTGGCGGTTTCATAGGCTTCTGTCCTCCTTTCCGCTGCTGTCTTTCGTCCATAAGACGCGCGTATAGTAAAATCGTTACAGATTTTTTTCATTTTTTTGTTTTTTTGATGTTTTTCATGTTTTTATATAGGCACAAAAACATAACATTGGATATTGCATTTTTGAGTCAAATAGTGTATAGTATTTATGAAAGCTGCCGACGAACGGAAACAAGTCACCGTCACGTTATCGGATTGGGATGGGAAGGAAAGCTGCCGTTTGCCGCGCGGAAAAATCATCGGAAAGAAGGAATTTTTATGAAATGCCCTTATTGCGGTTGGGAAAGCCCTGCCGATTTTGAGAAATGCCCCTCCTGCGGTCAGCCTCAGACAGCACAGAACGCGCAGACGGCGCAGCCCGTTTCGTCCGCTTCTGCGGCAAATCCCCAGGCAGCCTATCCGACCACGGACACTTACACGCCGCCCGCCTATACGCCTCCCGCTTACACACCGTCCTCCTATAATCCCTATGTCAATACAACTGCGTCCAAGGGAATGACAGGCGGTGAGACGGCTTCCATCATTATCGCGATCGTCGTTTCCCTTCTCAGCCTCATCATAGGATTTGTTATATTTGTCACCTACGCGGCGGTTAATACAGACAATATGATCGACAATAGCGACGATTACGGAATGGACGCGTTTGACGATTTTGATTCCAATGATTATCTTGACGACTTCTTTGACAATTATTTCGGCAAAACGGATGACGGCGAAAAATACAGCATCGTCTCCCCCGCCGACCTTCACACGCCCATCGCCTTTGAAGACGAATTTTACAGCTTCTCCGAGGGGGATATTAATACAAAATATGAGGTTGAGCTGGATGAAACCTATCGCGGACAGGCGGCGCTTACACTGCTGGAAGGCGCGACGCTTCCCAAGATTGACGAAAACACATTTGAAATCTACCTCGCAAAATTTAAAGTGAGGATCACGGAACAGAGTACGGAGTCCATTGTTTCGCTGCGTTATAATCATCCCTACGCTGTCAGTTCAAAAGATAATATTCTGTCTTATGAAGTGCTGGAGAGTCTTCCTTACAAAGACAACCTCGGATTGATGACCAAAGGAGAAGAAGGTACCCGCTGGATCGCCTTTATTGTGGAAAAAGATCATCCGGAACCCTTGCTTATGTGGTACAAGTACGACCAATCCTACTTCCGCAACGGCGGTGAATCCATCACTGATCCGACCGGTCTGGAACCTGGCGCCGCCATTGAAAAAAAAGACAGTGATGACGCGCAAAAGAACAACAACTAATCGTTTTCTCATTTCCCCGCAGAAAAGCTGTCTCCTCTGCGGGGAAATCTCATAGATATTATATAGTTTGGTATTAATTGATTAAAATATAACAGATTGGAATATTTTAAAATGAATGAAACCATTAAAACCGACCTTTCCCCACAGATACAAGCCAAGAAACTGAAACAAATCACCCTCATCCTCGCATCTGTAGGGATTGTCGCCGCCATTTCTTTGGTGTATTTCTTCCTTGCGCTTTACCGTGTCAGAAGCAGCCGCCACACGCCGCAGATTTTTGAGGTCAGACAGATCGGCGCGACCGATCATGCGGTATTGCTTTCATGGAGCAGCTCCAAGGAAGCGGAATCCTTTATTGTGCGCGGCAAAAGCGCCGGCGGGCAGCCCTTGCCGGAGATAACCTGTCAGACCCCCTTTGCCGCGATAGCGTCTCTGGAACCCAACACCCGCTACACGATAGAGGTTGTCCCTGTCTCCGGCGGGCAGGCATACGCTGCGGCTTCCCTTGCCTGCGCCACCGAAAGCTTTTGCCGTGTCACCGAGGTGAGCGCTACCGATGTGGGAAAGGATTATGCCGCGGTTTCCTGGAAAAGCGAAGGCGCGGACAATGGCTTTGTGGCTGTCGCTTATGCGCTGGACAAGCAGGGTCAACGGCATTTTACCTCCCGCAGCGTGACGGTTCCCGCCGGACAAAACCAGTGCCGGATTACCGGGCTACTCTCAAATCTTCGCTATACGGTAGCCGTCATGCCCAAAACAAAATACGGCTCCGTCGCTAAATCGGTTTTTACAACCGCAGAATATTCCTACTCGTATAAAGATATTAAAATATCGCGATATGTAATATGTCCTTTTTCTTCCGCCAACACGGCTGCCGTACATCCCTTACAGACAGTAGCCCCTTCTTCCCCCTATCAGACGTCTCTGATTATCAGCGGAAAAGCCGCTTCCTCCCACAACTGTGATATGACCATTTACATTACCGATGAGGCGGATCAACTGGTCTGTAAAACCTCTCACAAACAAGTGGCGCTCAATCCGGAAGGAAAGCCCGCCTACATTCAGCGCATGATGCTGCTGCACTTTCAGTCGCCTCCCTTGGAGGGGGACTACTCCCTTTATCTGGCGTTTGATGGCGCAACCGTGAAACGCGTGCCTTTTCATGTGGAACACGCGGCGGCATAAGGTGCTGGTAAATCAATATACAATTTGTTATATTTAAGCAGTAAATTATATTTTGGAATAATTAACGCCTTCGGGACGCATTGCAGGCAACCTCATGCAATGGTCCGAAGGCGTTGCTTTATATGTTATGCTTTTTTATCTTTCCTGTTTTCGTTAAACTGCTTGGTCTTTTTGAGCGCCAGCAGCAGCGGTATGCCAAGAATCACACAGACGCCCAGCTCGCCCGCGCCGACTTCGAGGGCGCAGACCCAAAAGGGCAAATCATACACGACCGCCAGCTCGCCGCCCACAATCAGCGCGTTGAGAAGGACGGGAGGCAGCACCGAAAGGAAGGGAATTCCTTTCCACTCGATCTTGCGCAGCCAACGTGAGAGTATGGCGGCTATCAGCGTCGCCATGCTGCCAAACAGTACGTCGAGCCATCCCGCGATATTGGAACCGGTGGCCACGCCGATGGCGTTGGCCAGCACACAACCGAGCGTCAGTCCGGGAATGGCTGAGCCGGTGAGAACCGGCAGCAGTGTGAGCGCTTCGGAAACCCGGAACTGGATGTTGGCAAAGGACAGAGGCGCCAGTGCAATAGTTGCTACCGTATAAATGGCGGCAATCATGCCCGCATCTGCCATGCGTCTAAGTTTTTCGTTGTTTTTCATGGGGAAATCATCACTCCGTATTTTGTATTTTGTCCGTTTGATTTCGCTATTCGTTTAAGCCGGATAACGATAATAAACAGGACAAGGTCAGGAGGTTGCGACTGACCTTTTGGTATATTGTTTACGTCATGATTGACGTATCAATATCAAAAATATTCCGTTCTGTAATATTCACTGGAAATATCACTTAATTATTCCATCCCACAGGTAGACCGACAAATCAACGGTAAAATCGCTGCTGACGGCTACCCCTTCTGCCGCCAGCCAATCGCGCTGCACCTCCTTGCCGCCAAAGGCAAAATCAGGTGCAAGACCGCCGAATCGGTTGACCACACGATGACAGGGGATCACGACGGGCTGCGGATTATGATGCAGCGCGCTTCCGACAATCCGCGCCGCGCGGGGACTGCCGCACAATGCCGCAATCTGACCGTAGGTGGCCACGCGCCCCTTAGGGATGCGCTTCACTGTTTCATACACTTTGTTATAAAAATTAATATTATTACGCATCGTTATTTTTATCCATTTAATTATGCAATATTATTTAGCTTTTCATGTCTTTTAGAGGCTTTTCATGACTTTCATCTTTAGCGGCTGTCTTGACCACATGCACCCGTGAGATTCTGCGATCTGTCACCTGTTCCACGGTGAACTCAAAATCACCCAGTCGAACGGTGGGATGTTCCTCCTCGGTAGGAATGCGCCCGAGTGTACTGACGATATAGCCTGCGAGCGTGTCATAGTCTCCCTCGGGAATTTCAATATCAAGGAGATCGGAAACCTCGTAAATAGAGGTAGTACCGTCAATGGTAAAGGTGTTTTCACTGACCTGACTGATTTCCTCGTCCTCGTTGTCAAACTCATCCTGAATATTGCCGAGAATCGACTCGATCAGATCTTCCATCGTGATGATGCCGGAGGTACCGCCGTATTCGTCCACGACCACCGCCATCTGTACCTTGGTTTCGGTCATCTCGCCAAACAGTTCGCTGAGCTTTTTGGTTTCGGGGATATAGCAGGCGGGACGCATTAATTTGTAGATAGGGGTATCACAATGCTCCGGCTTCCCCACAAATCGAAGCAGGTCCTTGACATACAGCACGCCTTGGATATTGTCTAAATCGTCCTTGTAAACAGGAATACGGGAAAAGCCGTTTTCCAGCGCAAAGCTGACCGCCTGCCGGACATCCGCCGTGTACTCGAGCGCCTCCACGTCTGTGCGGTGGGTCATCGCTTCGCTTGCAGTGGTATCGCCGAATTCAAAAATATTGGCGATCATATCGGCTTCCGATTCCTCAATCACGCCCTTCTCTCCGCTCGCATCGACCATCATCAGGATCTCGTCCTCTGTGGCGAGCTTTTCATCCGCATGAGAGGGAACGCCAAAAAGCTTGACCGTCAGATTGCTGAGTCCAGCAAGCAGCCATGTATAGGGAGTAAAGAGCCTGACGCAAAGTGACATCACACCCGCTGCGGGGTACGCAATCGACTCGCAGCGATAGACGCCAATCTTGCGGGGAATGATATGCGCATTGATTACATACCATCCTACTGCCGCCAGCGCAACGCATACCAGCGCCAGCCATGACGCGGCGACATCAGACAGCCAATTCCATTGCAACATAGCCGCCTTTAGCGCTGGCAGAAACATCTTAAAGGAAAGACCCATGACGCCAAAACCGCAAGCGTTCAGCACCACACGCACGGTCACATAGAACACCGCCTTTTGTGTGGTACGCAGCGCTGATAACTGGCACGCCTGCTTGTTGCCGTCCTCTTCAAGTTCTTTGACGCGGCTGAAATTGGCGGACAAAATCGCCGCCTCGCACAATTGCACCAGTGCGCCGATCAGCGTAAAAAAAACAAATAAAGAAATGACCAAAATCCAACTCACCATACGTCACCTCCGCACGGAACTGACGCGTTTTCTCGCGGCTTACTGTCGCCTTCGCTCATAATGCCTGCTCCCTTCCCGATGATGGCATTTTTATGATTCTGCACGTTGCTTTAAAACCCCGTCATATCCTATAAAAGTTATTATACCTGATATTGCTATAGCTGTCAAGTACATTCTCTCCGCGTATTTTGTATCGAATCGAAACCTTTATGCTTTTTCGGAAGCGTATGTCATAAAAGAGGCAATCATCTCATTATCCTCCCAGTCGGGAATGGTGCTTGGCAGCGCCATGAGTGCATAATTTCCTGCTGCGCAATACCGCAGCAGATCCATACCGTCATCTTCAAAAACACGGTATAATTCACCGCTGTAATCCGTTCCCGCCAGTTCGGGAGATTCCCGAAGTTCCTCTCTTGCCACGATCACCACACAGTAATCCCCTGTCGTCCGATAGACAACACCGTTGGGGATATAAAAGAGAAATTCATCAGACGTATTTTGCACATCTGACTGTTTTATTTTTTCAAACGATAGATTGGCGTTTGTAAAAAAATCTTCCGCGAACATTTCGGTTGTGTTATCCACACTTTCCACCTTGTTTTTGACAACCGCCCTTTCTTTCCCACATCCTGTAGTCAGTAAAGTGCAAAAAATCAGTGCTGCTGCCAATATTTCACTTATGATTTTTCGATAGTGGAAAATCATACTATCACTCCTCTTAGAATTTTAAAATACTGCAAAAATAAAACTACCGGCTGTCATGCATATCCATGCCCTGACAGCCGGTAGGACTCATTCGGATTGCTCCCCTTTTGCCAAGAGATTGGCAAGCATGGTTAGATCATCATGAGAATAAAAGTCTATCTCCAGTTTTCCCACATTGGCAGTACCGCTGACTTTTACCTTACGCCCCAGCGCCATGCCGAGCGCAATTTCCACTTCGTCAAAGTAGTTGTCGCGTTCTCCCTGCTGCTTTTTGGCGGTGGCTCCCTCGCCTTTTTCTTTCTTAACCTGCTTTTCCACATCACGGACAGTCATCTTTCTTTTGACCGCCATACAGGCAATCTTAACCATTGCTTCCTCGTCATGCAGTCCAAGAAGCGGACGAACATGCCCCACTGTGAGATCGCCCGCTGTCAGCATACCTAAAACGGAATCCGGCAATTCAAGAAGCCGCACCGCATTGGCAACGCTCGGACGGGATTTCCCCACGCGTCCCGCTACCTGCTCCTGTGTCATGCCGTATTCGCTCATCAGATGACGGTAGCCTTCGGCTTCTTCCACGGGGTTGAGATCTTCGCGCTGGAGATTTTCGATCAGTGCGATTTCGTCTACTTCCTTGTCGGACAATTCCCGTATAATGACGGGGACTTCCGTTAATCCCGCGCTTTGTGCCGCGCGCCAACGGCGTTCACCCGCTACGATCTGATAACCGCCCCCTACGAGAGGACGCACAATCAGGGGCTGGATGACGCCGACTGCCGCAATGGAATCCGCCAGTTCCGCTAAGGCAGCGGGGTCGAATTCCTTACGGGGCTGCTCCCGGTTCGGCTCCAGTTCAGACACCTTGAGCGTCATTGCGCTGCTGCTGTCTTCTGACAAATTCTCTCCAAAAAGTGAATCCAACCCTTTTCCCAGACCGCCTTTTCTTGCCGCCATAATGATTTTCCTCCGTTTCGGTTTGTATTATCTCTTGTTTTTCTTGATAATTTCCTTCGCCAGCTTGTCATAGGCCTCTGCGCCCTTGGATTTCTTGTCAAAATAATTGATGGGCTGCCCGAAGCTGGGAGCTTCCGACAGACGCACATTGCGGGGAATGGCGGTCTTGAACACCTGCTTGGGGAAGAATTTCTTGACCTGCTCCGCCACTTCCTGCGTCAGATTGAGCCTGCCATCGTACATTGTAAACAAAACGCCCTCAATTTCGAGGTGGCTGTTGTAGCTGCGTTTGATGCGGGAGACGGTATTGGTGAGCTGTGCCAGACCTTCAAGCGCGTAATATTCGCACTGAATCGGCACAAGAATGCTGTCCGCCGCATTGAGCGCGTTGATTGTAATCAGATTGAGCGACGGCGGGCAGTCGATCAGAATGAAATCATATGTATCGCGCACTGCCGCCAGACCTTTTTTCAGAATTGCCTCCCGGTTTTCCATCTGAGAAATCTCCAGATCGGCGCCCGCCATTTTGATGTCCGACGGCACGATTGAGACATTCTTAAATTCCGTCTTGACAGCGGCCTCCTGCGCGCTGCTTTGTCCGAGCATAAGCTCATAGGACGAATTTTCGTTCTCCTGCTTGCTGATACCCAGTCCCGAAGTAGCATTGCCCTGCGGATCGATATCCACTAAAAGTACCTTTTTATTCATTGCACCCAGCGCCGACGCAAGGTTGACGGCAGTTGTCGTCTTGCCTACGCCGCCCTTCTGATTGGTGACAGCGATGATTTTTCCCATATCATTGCGACCTTTCCTGCATTATTTTTGCCTATTGCTCCGTTTTTATCGGTTGACAGGGGTTATATTATGATTATACCATAGATCAGTCAAATTACAAATGTTTTTTTGCAACTTTTATTAAACTTTATGTTAAATCTCAATGTTTCACATGAAACATTCTGTTTTGCACCATGTTTCCACCATTTTAGAGGGGGTTTTTAGCAATTTTCGCGTAGGGGCGCGGATATTGAGAAGGGGTTTGCTTCATTTTTTTCACCACAATTATGCTTCGCTTGCTTCCATCGGAAATGGAAAACTCGTGCAGACCAACAAGTTTTCCTCCCAATTTATCAATAGCGTTTCTGGCGGATGCAACCTCCTCTGCAACATCCGGACCTTTCATGGAAACGAAGTATCCTTTTCCCTTTACATAAGGGAGGCAATATTCCGCCAATTCCCGCAGATTTGCCACGGCACGGGCGCACGCAATGTCATATTGCTCCCGCATTTTTGGAATTCTGCTTCCTTCCTCCGCCCTCATATGCGCTATACGCGCCTCAACATGAATTTGATGTACGACAGCGTCCAGAAAGAGAAGTCGCTTTTGCAGACTGTCAAGAAGCGTCAGTTGGATATCGGGTCGGGCAATTTTTAACACCACTCCCGGAAAGCCTGCGCCTGTTCCCACGTCTATGACCTTAGCCCCTTCAGGAATCTGGGCGTAAGCCAGCAAACTGAGGGAATCTTCAAAATGACGCGTCATAATGCCTTCGCTGTCGGTTATTCCCGTTAGATTCATACGGGTATTCCAATCAACCAGCATTTCGGCATATTGATCCAGTTGCAGGAGCTGCTCCTCGTTCAGATTTACACAAAAAGAAGCTGCTTTTTGCTTCATCGCTTCAAAATCAATCATTGCTGTCCCTCACTTTTCTCTGCATAGTGCTGTTTGGTCAGCCAGATCAACAGCACAGAAATATCTGCGGGACTCACGCCGGATATACGGGAGGCTTGTCCCACATTTCCCGGCTTCACTTTGTTGAGCTTTTCAATCGCTTCCAGACGCAGCCCTGTAATAGAAGAATAATCGAGTTTCTGGGGTAATTTTCGCATTTCCAGCCGCTTTGCCTCGTCAATCATAGCCTGTTGACGTCGGATATAGCCCTCATATTTAATCTCTACTTCCACCTGTTCAAAAATATAATACGGCAGTGGAGGACGTGTGTCATCAATGGGCGCCAACGCATCATAATTCAGCTCAGGTCTCTTTAACAGTTCGATCAGGCGGATGCCTGTATGAATCGGCGTTGTTTCACGTGAAACAAGTATGGCGTTAACCTCTTCCGTAGGCAAAATTCGTGTCTCCTTCACGCGCTTGATTTCCGCTTTTTTCATTGCCTGCCGAGCCAGATACTTCTCATATTGCGCGTCGGAAATCAGCCCTATGCGGTGTCCGATAGGCATCAGGCGCTCGTCAGCATTGTCCTTGGTTACGCAGACAGCTTCTGTCATGGAAACAGGCGGATAGCTCTCAGGATCTTCACCATCGATCAGGATAGCCTTTGCGATTTCGCAGGCCTTCTTGCCTACCTGTACAGGAGAGTTCTCGCCTGTGCAGAAGTATTCACCGGAAGAGGTGCTCTTGTCGCCCTTGATGTAGTCATAAGCTTCTTTTGCGCCGTCAGCTGCAGCAACATAGTAGATGTTGGTCAGGCCTGCGGACTCAGCAGCCTGCATGCCGCCGAAGAGCATCTGGTCGTTCTCACCGAACATGGTGTTCAGCTCGTCAGCTGTCTTGACAACAAGGTCATTTGCATCGTTCAGGATATCGTT
>CACWOA010000021.1 GCA_902762395.1 uncultured Ruminococcus sp. | reverse complement strand
CAAATTATCATAACGCTTGTTAATGAGATTGTCGGCAGTCACCTTGGCAAACGAACCCGTGGCTCTCTCCTTGGAAATCTGCTGATAACCCGTCACCACCACATCGTCCATGACATTGGCGTTATCCTCGAGGATGAGCACACTGTTGCTGGAAGTGGCCTTGCGCTCAACGGTCTTCTTGCCGATGTAGGTATACACGAGCGTGCTGTTGGGATCAACACCCTCCAGCATATAGTTACCGTCCATGTCAGTCACGGTGCCGATGTCGGTGCCCGAGACGCGCACGGTAACACCGATGAGCGGTTCACCATCGGCATCCACAACTTGACCCTTGACCGTCCGCTTGGGGGCATCGGCATCAGCGCGGTTTCCGCTCTTGGTAACCCGGATGAAGCGACCGTCAACGGAACTGGTCAGTGGCAGGCCCTTGATGAGAGCCTTAACCGCATCGGGAGCGGTTGCATTAGTCACATCGACTGTCACCTTGTAATCCTTGACAGCCTCATAGGGATAATTGATCTTGTAATAACCTGATTGTTGCTCTACTTGCCTGAAAGCATTGGGCAACGGCGTCTGGTTGACCTTGAGAGTCACCTTCTGCCCCTGTGCCAGCACCACCAAAGGCAGTATCAACAGGCACAACAATGCGATGAGTTTTCTCTTGTTCATTTGAAATACAGATTTAGTTTAAGATTCAACTTATTCTGTCCTTAATACTGAGAAAAAATAAGCGGGGTACAAGACTCCGCTCCATATCATTGATTTTAACATTTTTTAATTGATGATGACCATATTGCCATCCACCTCGGCATGGACAACGCCAAGGGCATTGAGATTTGCGATGGCATCGCGCAGGCTCTTGCTGCGCTCGACAACGAAGTGCAACCGCAGCTTCATTTTGCTCGTGTCATCAAACGAGACGTTCACGCCATACCATCTTGCCAGTTCCTGCATAATAACAAAGAGTGATTGGTTGTCAAAGTAGAAGAAGCCCTCCTTCCATTGCGTGATGGGATAGGTGTCCACAGGAATAACCGCCAGTTGTGATCCTTTAAGCGCTGCCTGTTCACCTGGTGACAACACCTGAGCCAAATCGCCCGTCTTGACCTGCACTCGTCCTGAAACGAGCGTAACAGACGCATCCTTGCGGGAATAGGCCCTCACATCAAACGATGTGCCCAATACACGCGTCGTCAGGTAATCGGTGTGCACGATGAAGGGGCGCTTGGCATCTTTTTTCACCTCAAAATAGGCTTCGCCCTTGAGACGCACCTCGCGCGTATTGCCGTTGAAACGGTCAGGAAACTCCAAACGGCTCTCGGCATTGAGCCATACTTGTGTGCCGTCGGCAAGTGTCAGATGATAATCTTGTCCACGGGGAACGGATAAAGCCATCAACTGGGCTGGTGTTACCGCCTCGGCAGGCTTGTCAAGAGCCATTTCCTCGCTGATGTGCCGTGCATGGCCGTCAGCGGTTGTGATGGTCACTGCGTCAATACTGTCAGGGACATGAATAGCAAATGAGTCGGCATTCACATTGGCGGGCAATGACTCCTGCGAGCCCGACCAATAGCGATAGCCAACTATCAATGCGATCACAGCAGCAATGCCGGCAGCCCATCGGGCAAAGGGGATCATTCTGTGCCACAATGCTTTAGAGGCACGATACGGCGCATTCTCATCCTCTTCCATCGACGGTAAATCCAATCGCCGGCTCACGTCATGCCATGCCGCCTCGACATCGGGCGCACTGGCGTGCTCATGCTTCAAGGCACTCTGCAATTCCCATTGATCCAGTGGTGAGAGTGGTTCTTGTCCTTCAATATGCTTATTGTCTTGTTCCATTTCGCTAATTCATACATGCTAAAAGCAATAGTGGTACAAACTTTAACATTTTTTTACCCAAGGACACTCGCATTTGGGCAAAGGAGCGTTGAACGGTCTTCTTCACGCCATCGACGGTGATTCCCAACAGGTCTGCGACTTCCTGGTTGCTTTTCTGTTCATAGAACCTTAAGTATAACACGCGCCTGACACGCTCGGGCTGTCGGTTTAATTCAGCCTTGAGCGCCTCTATGCGGGCTTCATATTTCTCCCAATCAGTATCGGAATAGTTTTCCAGCTCATGAATGACCTCATCCAATAGCGGCACGTAGCGGCTCCGGTGGCGCAACTGGTCCAAACTGCGGTTACGCACACTGGCATACAGATAGGACAATACGGTATCCATAGCTATCGTCTCGCGCAGTTTCCACACGTTGACAAACACGTCGCTCACCACATCGCGTGCCACATCTTCATCATGAACGATGTCAAGGGAATGATAATACAGCCGCTCAAAATTCTGTTTGA
Source organism: uncultured Ruminococcus sp. (assembly GCA_902762395.1). Classification (GTDB taxonomy): domain Bacteria; phylum Bacillota; class Clostridia; order Oscillospirales; family Acutalibacteraceae; genus RUG762. The sequence continues at coordinate 15,746 of CACWOA010000021.1, read as the reverse complement.
ACAGCTGCTCATATTCAAGAACCGTCATGGCCACACCCTCGGTCATCACGCCCTCGGCAATCAGACTGCCCCATGCCGCGCCGTTATAGTCGATCAGCACAATGAGGAGACAACTGATCAGCACATTGGAAATCGCGGCAAACAGGGTAAGATTCAGCACCGTCTTTTCCTCGCCGTTGGGAATCATGATATCCTTCTGCACCACGCTCGAAAGCAGCACAAAAGCGAGTACGAAACAAAGGATGCGCAGCGTGCCGACCGCGTTGTCAAACGCCTTGCCCGCAATCATCCAGATGACCTGCGGCGCAAACATAAACAGACCGCAGACGATAGGATAGATCAGGATGGTTTTCAGCTTGATGGCTTTCGCCAGCAGCGAACGGTACATATCGTCATTCCCGCGGTTGAGATAATCCGTCATACGGGGCAGATAGACCGGGCTCATGGCCATAAAGAACGTCACCAGAATGGTGTTGATCTTGACGGCGACATTGTAATAGCCCACCGCGTCATCCGACGACAGCATACCGAGGATAAAGGTATCGAGAGAGTTATACGCGTTCATGGCAAACCGCGTGCCGAAGAAGATGATCACCGGCACCAGATGCAGCATGAGACGGTAATGTCCCACCGGTACAAAGTCAACATATTTTCTGGCGCGGATGAAATTGAAAATATTGGCGCCGGAGTTGGAAACAGTGGTAATGATGATATAAATAATCAGATCGTTCCGGTTGTGAACCAGCAGAAACAGTCCCGCCACCGAGATGCACTGCACAATGATCTGTCTGACCGTGATATACATATAATCCTCGTAAACGCTGTAAACCCAGTCGAGGCTCAGCGCCGACAGACCGATATTGACACTGTAGATCAGCAGATAGGTGCGGTACAGCGTAAATTTGGGAACCGTGAGAATCAGACCGAAGAGCAGCAGGTAGCAGATCGCCGTGGCAATCATATTGAGAACAAACAGCTCCTGCGCAAACCGGGTAAAGGCCTTCGGTCAGCAGCGGCACCAGAATGGTCAGCGTCATGCGAAGCGTGTTGAGCGCCGTATTGACCTTGATGGATTTCTTCTTCAGCGCGCCGTTGTTGGCGGTTTGTTGTGTCTGACTCATGCCGTTTCCTCGCTCTCCTGGGGTTTGGACTGCGGAATGCGGATCCGCTTGTTTTTATATCCTACAATGCGTCCGGCAATCATCCCCGAAGGATTCAGCCGCATCAGGATATTGAAGATCAGCCTGTCTTTCAGCCCCAGACTTCTCTTGTAAATGCCGTCGTAGATCAGACCGATGTTATAGCGCGAAATCTCGCCCTGCAAACGGTAACGCAGCACATGAGAATATTTGAACATGACAATGAGATTGAGCTTTTTCCGCTGCTCCGGCGTCACGCGGAAGGGAATGTGCGAAAAAGTGGTCATTCCCAGCGCAATGTTGGTCATTTCCCACGACTGGTTGCTGGTGTCCGAAATGGTAAACAGCTTTTGCTCCACCACACGGAACGCGCCGCGCCGGTCATCGAGCATACACAATATGCTGACTACCTGCGGCACACGCGTATAGCCATAGGTATTCTGGCGGAACAGGTACTCCCGCGCGATATCCATATTATAAACCTTTCCGGACATACAGATCAGGTCGCCCTGCAGGTTGACCACCTCATGCTCGCCGTTTGACATCGCCCAGAAAAGATCAATGAATTCTTCCGTGTCGTTGACGTCCTTGTAATCCTGAATGAAATAGCTCAGGTCATACAGGGAAAAATGCAGCGCGGCAAGACTGTCGTCCAGATAGCGGTAAATGCGTTCCACCGCATCCTCGAGGGGGAAGTCGTCGTCTCCCATCAGCCAGCCCCATTTTGTCTCCGCCATCGTAAAAACGCCGTTGATATTCACCGTAGAGCCGACATTGACATTGCGGATGTGCAGCCGGAGACGTTCTCCGAAAAAGTCGGCATATTCCGCAATCGCCTGCGCGACATCGTAATTGGAATGATTATCGGAGATAACAATGTCAAATTCCTGACAGGTCTGGCGCCGCAGACATCCAAGCAGCTTGAGAAGGCAGTCTTTTCGGTTATAGGTGGGAATCATCACTGTAATAAGCGCAGGAATACTTGGTGTATTCCAAGCTTTGACAACGAAGTCAGAGCCGAAAAAGACAAGTCAGATTGTTCAGATTATTTTTGAACAGTGCCTTATGATTTTCCGCTGAGCACAGGCACATAGCGGTCAATGACCCACGCCGTCAGCGAGCAGCAGACGGTCACGGCTGCGAGAACGACAAGCACCGTCAGCACCCTGACCGGACCGTGCAGCGCCCCCACGTCAGTCACCTGTGCGAGCAGTCCGGTTGTCATGGCGACAAAGAGGTGATTCAAGCACATAAACAGCAGACTGTTGCGACCGATGAAGCGCAGCGACCGCAGTCCGGTCAAAGAAGGGGTCAGCAGCAGAACGGCGGCTGTCCCCATAAGCGCGCCCAAAAGGAACAGCGGGTAAAGCCCGTAGCTGCCTCTCGCCATCACAACGCGCGTGTACTGAGGATCTGTCAGAAACCGCATATTCAGCCGCGAAAGCGCAAACACCGCGATCAGCAGCAGGGCGGCGGCTCCCGCCATCAGGGCGCGACCGCGCGCGCTCCCGCCTTTTTCCCTGAGCCTGCCGAAGAGCGGCTTGCACCTTGCGCCCGCCATCATAAAGAATACCGCAGTCAGCGCGATATCAACCGAAAACGGCCAGCCGACCTTTTGCAGAGGCGTGCGCAGCATGACATAGCTCATCACGCCGCCCAGCGCACCGCATACCGTTCCCAGCACGATATCCGTCGCGCCGCCCCGCTTTTTTGCCGCCGCGCCAATCAGATAGTACACACATTCCGCGACAAACAGCGTCGGCAAAAACCACAGTCCTGCTTCTCCATAAGCGCGGTTGTTGCCATAGGCAATGCGAATGAGCTGTTTCCATTCGATTCCCGGGGCATAGATGAGCGCCCACAGGAAATACGGGACGAGCATCCGCCTTGCCTTATGTCCGGCAAACGACCGGAAGCCTTCCGGAGAGGCGTTCTCCGGTTTGAGAAGAAGCCCCGAAAGAAAGAAAAAGAGCGGCATATGAAACGAGGCGGCAAACTGTTTCCACACATCGCTGCTTAATCCGTCCATATGACCGACTATCACCAATAAAATGCCCAGACCCTTGGCGACGTCAATTTCTTCTATTCTTTTTTTCTTCAAAGCGCCCATGTGTCTCAGCACCACCTTTTTTCAATCACTGCTTTTCTGCCGTCCACAAAGCCGCGCCGGACACTTGACAGCTTTTCCCGTTTCTTGTCCTCATACAGCAGCACCATCAGATATTGCTTAGCCACCTGCGCATAGGATTTCACAATCCGCGCTGTTCCGCCGCGCTTGCGTGCCAGCACCATCGTGTTTCTCGCGATGTAATACTTTCGGAAAGCGCCGTGGTTTTTGACTCTCACCGGCCAGAAAAGGAACCTTCTCACCGTGATATTGCCGATTTCGTGCAGCAGCACCACCCGGTTGACCCGGTAAACGCGATATCCTTTTTTACGGATTCTGTCGCAGAAGTCAAAATCCACTCCGTCGATAAACATACTCTCGTCAAAGCCGTTGACGGCTTCCCACGCTTTGAGGTTCACCAGCGACGCGGAGGTAATACATTCCGTGATCTCCGTCATGGGCTCGTCCCCGCCCTTGGTGCCGAGGTCATGGTTTCTGTCCTTGACGACAGGACAGAGAAGACCCGCGTCCTCCGTGAGATGTTCCTCATAAGAGGCGATCATATCGGCGGGACAGACCGAGTCCTGGTCTAACGTCACCACATAATCAAACCCGTCGTCAGCCGCCCGACGGCAAATCTGGTTGAGCGCCCGGGCGATGCCGACATTGCTTTCGTTGGCAATGAGGATTGTCTGCGGATACTGCGACAGCAGCCGGGTAATCTCCTCCCGGTTGTCGCTGCCGTTATCCACACAGATGACAGACGCGGCCTGCGGACAGATCGCCTCTAAATTTTCACGCAGCCTGTCCGGATCGGGACAATACAGAACAATGCCTGCCGGTATTTTCATGTATATTACAACCTTCGTTTTATAGTATCAGTAACGGCGGCACAAAACGGCCACCCAGTTGACGATATCCGCCGAGCGGATGCCGCAGCGGATGCGCTTGTCCGCCGCCAGCGCCAGCGTTTTGCCGACAGAGCCGCGATAACCCGCGATCTTCTGCGAAAGCTCGTACACCTCGGGCGGCATATCGTCGGCATACACCTTGAGCAGTTCCCTGACCTGATTGTAACGTCTGTCGCGGAATCTGCCGAATACATTTGTCACCGACTCCACGCGCGTCCAGAAGCCCTTGCCGTGTTCCGTCACCGTGCCGGTGTGCCGGCGGAAAGAAATGCGGCTTTCGGGGTCAAAAATCACCTGACCGCCGCAGGCAAGGCAGATGTAGTAAACCGCCGCGTCGTGGCTGAAGAGATTGCCCATTTCGGGCGTAATGCGAAAACGGCGGCACCGATGAAACAGACCCTTGTCAAACACCATGGTGCAGCCGGCAATTCTTTGCCGGGAAAGCGCCGCGCCGTAGTCGGTTCTCAGACCGGGGAACGTGTTGTTATACATAAACTCCAGGTTTTCGTTCACCACACGCAGACCCGAAGCATACAGCTTCACTTCCCCTTCCGCCTGTTCCAGCATCTCTACCGCGCGCGAAAGCTTGTCGGGATCCCATACGTCATCCTGGTCGGCAAAGGCATAGTAATCATATGTATCGTCCGCTTCCAGCAGCGAATCGAAAAAACTGCGCCGGAAACCGATATTTTCACCATACACACAGCGCACCCCGGCATGGGCTGCCTGTATGTCCTGCATGATGCCCGGTGTGCCGTCCTGTGACCCGTCGTCGCGGATCAGCAGCGTAACCTCTACGCCGGTCTGCGCCAGAATGCTCTCGACCTGCTCACGGAGATAGCGTTCCCCGTTGTAGGCAGATAAAATCACATATACCTTTTTCATTGGCGCTCCTTTTTGATGTTCTTGCGGAAAACCATCGGACGAATTTTGTTGTACAGCACCGACACCATGAAGATCATGAGCGGACGGGGCAGCACATGGCAGATATTGGCGAAAATGCGGGTGCTGCTCTTTCGCGTACTCTCCTTGAGAGGCGCGTCCTTCCAGGGGGTCAGCGCCTTATATTTCAGATACGCGTCCTTGTGAGGATGATCGCTGTCCTCTACCCACGGGCGGCGATTGACATAAAAGTTGCCGGTAAAGTGGGTGATGACCGGATGCAGCCTCGCCTCGTAAAATTCTTCCTTGTCATAGGAAAAATGCAGAGGATGACGCAGACGCATCAGTTCCTTGTATTCAAACAGATAGACAAGGGAATTGACATTGTACTTCTGCGGCAGAATCTTGACTTTTCCGCAGAAGGCGGAATTCAGAATCGTCTGGTCATTGAAAACAAAGTAACCGTTGTTGTCATAGACCATCTTCAAAAAGAGATCGGTCACATGATCCTCTCTCCATTTTTTCAGATTAAAGAGAAGCATACCCGCGTTGCAATAGACGCCGTCGTCCGTCATATCCACAATGTCGCGGTATTCCCGGCTGAGGCAGTCGTCCACACCGGCCATGTAGTAGCCTGTCAGGTCTGTCTCCCACAGCTCGTCGAGCTTTTCCTCGATGACGGTATCCGAATCAAGATACAACACCCTGTCTACCGTTTCGGGGATATATTCCGTCAAAAACAGTCGGTTGTAGCCGAAACCGAGCCAGCCTTTTTTGCTGGTTTTCAGGGTAATATGGAGCTTCTTGGACCAGTTGGGCATTTTCATAAACTCAATCGTCCGTCCATATGTCTCGGCCAACTGCTGCAGCTTGCTCTTGTTTTGTTCCGACATGCCCTTTTCGATGTACAGGACATGAATGTCGTTGAAATGGCGATTGTTTTCAAACAGCGACGCAATGGAAACGCCCGTCACATCCGCAAAGGCATCACTGCTGTGATAGATTACATACATTGACTCTCACCTGCTGACTGTAATTGATTGGTTGAAAGGCTTCCCGGCGACGGTGTTTTACCCGTTCTTCGCGACCACGCGCATGGCTTTTTGGGCGTCCTCGGGCGTGTAGCGATGCCGCAGCGATTCGGGCATCTCCCGCAGGATTTTGTTGATCTCCACAAAGGACAAACCGAGCTGGCTGCGATAGCACAGCGCGTATTTATACGCGGTGCGATAAATCGCCGGCAGCAGCCGCGTCACGGAATAGCCCCACAGAGCGCCCGACAGGTGCCGATCGACAATCTCGCATACCTCCAGCACCTCTTCAAAGTCGTACTGCCCGCCGCGCGACCCGTTGAGATACGACGTAATCAGCTCGGTTTGCAGATTGCCCGCGCCCTGTCCCATGCCGATGGCACAGGCGTCCGCGATCAGCGTTCTGTCGGTTTCCACGCCGATAAAGGAAAGCACGTTGGCGTATGCCAGATTCATGTTGTTGTGCGCGTGGAATCCGATACGGATCGAGGGATCCAGCCCCTGATCGTATTTACGGAAGAACCTCATCACATCCTCGGACTGCATATAGCCGTAGCTGTCCACAAAATAGAGCGCGTAGGCTCCCATTTTGTTGGACTGATCGATGATGAGATCAAGCTCCTCCTCGGTATAGCGCATGGTAAGCATCGGCTGTACAAAGACCTTGTAGCCCTTCTTCGCCAGCCCCGCGCAGAAATCCAGCGATTTCTGCAATTCGGAATACCGGATAATCACGCGCAGACCGTCTACCAGATCGGGATTCCATTCGGGAATATCCTCCATCGGCGTATCCGGACCGCGGAACAGTCCCACATACAGCCGGCTGCGGTCGCGGTCTTTGGGAATGACGGCGGAAACCGCTTCGACATTCTGATAAATGGCATAACCGCGTCTGTCATCTTCCGTGATATCAATGGATCCCAGCTCGATAATGTCGATCCCCGCCCGGTTGAGGTGGTACGCGATCTTTTCGCGTTCATCGGACGTGAATGTATCGTCCGCCATCTTGTTTTTCAGCGCGTCTTCCAGTCCCAGACCGCCATCGCGCAGGGTACAGTCCAATACTTTGATTTGCCCCATATTATTCCTCCCTATTCAATGCCGTGCTGTGCGGTCCGGTATCGCCGGACGCTGTCACACAGCTCCCTCGCAGCCAGCGGCACCGCCACTCCCGCGAGCGCATAAACAACAAACCACATCCACCGGCTGCCGACGCCGTTGGTGCGGTAAAGCACAAAGGTGGTGATATCCGTCAGCCAGTGTCCTGTTACAAGCTTGTTTTGCAAAACCGTAACAACAAAAAATACATAATAATGCCATTTCAGTACAGTCAGCGTGCGCTCTCCTACATACAATACCGATCGCGCCGCCGACGTATGCGTCAACGCGTCCGCCGCTTCCATTGTCATGTAAATGCCCAGCAGATGCAGCAGAGGCATAAGCAGGGGATTCCCCAGCCGCATCTGGATGATGTTGAAATCCACATACGGCGCGGCGGCCGCCAGCACGCCGAAGCAGACGGCGGGCAGCGTATAGCGGCAGACTTCCCTGTTAAAGCGCGACAGTCTTTCATACAGACGGTATTTCCGGCAGAGTACGCCGAGGTCAAAGGACAACAGCCCCAGCGCCACCAGAATATACGCCCGCAGCAGTCCGCCCCGCGAGGGAAGCAGATAGGCGCCCGCGTACAGCAGCAGCACGGCGATGTGAATCACCGGCTCCGGCAGACGAAGCGTCAGTTTGATTTTGACAAGCAGACAGAACGCCACGCTGACGATCATCAGAATCGGTAAAAACCACATCGGCGCCACAATGTCCTCCATCTTGACGCACAGCAGAATCTTTACCAGATATTTCAGAAAGCCGACTGCCGATGTGAATCGGTCAGCCGGGTCATACAGTCCGATACGGCAGAAAAACTGGTGGAAGACCAGCGCAATGAGATTGCAGGTCACAAACGGAAGATACAGTCCTTTGCATTTTCTGCCGATATAGCCGCGTATATTCTCCGTCGCCCGCTCCTTGAAGCAGTAGCCCGACAGAAAGAAAAACAGCGGCATATGAAACAGATAAATCCACTGTCTGACGGGAAGCGAAGGGACACAGTGACCCACTGCCACCAGGCAGATGCCGATCGCCTTGGCAGCCGTGACGTAATCGAGACGTCCTGCGCCCTTTGTACTTACGCCCGGCATGACAGCGGTTCCTCTCCGATGTCCCCGAGCAGACGGTTGAACGAGGCGACCACCCGTTCAGGCAGCTCCACACCGTTTGCCAGCGCGTCCTGACGATAATTCTCATTGATATCGCCCGGCGCCATGACCGTGCGTTCCGTGGCGGACGCCGACTGCCGTACCCGTCTGAGATACGCGTCGACCTCATCGTAAAAGGATTCGCCGTACACTGCCCTGGGGTCGATGACCACCATCATATGTCCGACATTCATGCAGGCGTTGTCATCCGAATAAAACCGACCCACGCCGTCAAGAAACGCCGCGTGTGACAGCAGACCCGCCGTCATGTCAATCGCCATCGAGAGTCCGTAGCCCTTGGGTCCCGCCATGGGAAGAATGAGTCCCTTGACAGCCTCCTTCGGATCGTTGGTGGGCTGACCGTTTTCGTCGGTCGCCCAGCCGAAGGGGATGGCAGCATCGCCGTTGTGAAGCGCCTGGTTGATCTTGGACTTGGCAACGGCGCTGGTGGCCATGTCGAACAAAAAGGGCTTTTCGCTGCGTGCGGGAATGCCAATCGCCAGAGGATTGGTACCCAGCAGCTTCTCTTTGCCGCCCCAGGGCGCCATCTGCGCCGGGGAGTTGCAGGAAACATAGGAAATCATACCGTGTTCCGCCGCGTATCTGACATAACAATAGGCGGCGCTGAAGGTATTGGCATGATGACAAAACACCGCGTACATACCGCTTTCCGCGGCTTTTTCCACGGCAAGCTCCATCGCCTGCCACGCCGAGAGCATACCGATCATGTTGTGGGCATGACACACCGCAAAGGCGGGTTTCTCGGTCTCCACGGTCAGCGACGCGCCTGTATCGTACCCGTCGCGGCACTTTTTCAGATGCGCCTCTGTCATCGCCACGCCATGCGTGCCGATCCCCGCCAGTTCCGCCTCCATGAGGCAGTGGGTCACAACAGCGGCGTTTTCCTCCGTAAGCCCCGCAGAGGCAAACAGCTTCCGCAGGGCGGTTCTCAATTCGGGTTCAGCGATCCTCAAAGGGCATCCCTCAATCTTTCAGAAATTCTTCGATCTGACGATCCATGCAGGCTCTCACGTCGCCGCCGTCCAGCCAGCACTTGCTCCACTCCACCACTTTGGCAATGGCGGTGTCAAGATCCCAGCGGGGCGCCCAGTCAAAGGTCGCCTTGAGCTTGGAGCAGTCGAGTTTGAGGAAATTGGCTTCGTGGGGACCGCCGTCGTAACGGTCAATCCACTCCATGCCATCGCCCCAGTGCTTCACAAACAGGTCTACCAGCGCGCCGGTGCGGAAGCAGTCGCGGTCATCGGGACCGACATTGTACCAGCCGGCATATTTTCCGTCCTCATACTGTGCGGCGGCAATCATCAGATAGGCGCACAGCGGTTCGAGAACATGCTGATAAGGTCTGGTAGAGAAGGGATTTCTCACCACGATGGCCTCCTGCTTCTGCGCGGCACGGATGCAGTCGGGAATAATGCGGTCGTTGGCGAAATCGCCGCCGCCGATCACATTGCCGGCGCGCGCCGTGGAGACAGCGACACGCCCGTCCGTAAAGAAGCTGTTTTTATAGCTGTGTGTCACCAGTTCGGAACAGGATTTGGAATTGGAATAGGGATCAAAGCCGTCCAGCTCTTCGTTTTCACGATAGCCCCATGCCCACTCTTTGTTGAGATAGACTTTATCCGTCGTGACATTCAGAAACGACACCACACAATCGCTGTTGCGCACGCACTCGAGGATATTCACGGTGCCCATCACGTTGGTTTCATAGGTGTAGGCGGGGTTTTTGTAGCTGTCGCGAACGATCGGCTGTGCCGCCAGGTGCAGCACGATCTCGGGCTGCGCCTCGTCAAACGCCGCTTTCAGTTTATCGTAATCGCGGATATCACCGATCACCGAATGAATATCACCGGCAATGCCCGCAATCTCAAACAAAGAGGGCTGTGTGGGGGGATTGAGCGAATAGCCCGTTACTTCGGCGCCCGCATTGGCGAGTATTTTGCAAAGCCATGAGCCTTTGAAGCCGGTGTGTCCCGTCACAAAGATCTTTTTGCCCTTATAGAAATTCAAATCCAACATAAAACAACCTCCGTCAAAAAACGACTGTCAAATTCCGTCAATATTCCCACTTGATCCAGGGAGCGCGCTTGAACTTCAGCATTTTTTCCAGTTCATTCTTTTCCCGCGTGGTATCCATACATTGCCAGAAGCCTTCGTGGCGATAGCTCATCAGCTTTCCCTCGCGCGCCAGCCGATCCAGGGGATCATTCTCAAAAACAGTGTGATCACCTTCAATATAATCGAAAATCTCAGGCTGCAGCACCATATAGCCCGCATTGATAAGGGCGCCGTCCACTGCGCGCTTTTCACGGAATGCCTTTACGGCGTTATTGCCGTCGATATCCAGCACGCCCTTTTCCTGCTTGAGCTTCACGGCGGTGAGCGTCGCGATCTTACCGTGCTGTTTGTGATACTCGACCAGATCCCCGATATCCACGTCGCACACGCCGTCTCCGTAGGTCATCATAAACGGCTCGTTTCCGATATAACGCTGCACGCGCTTGATGCGGCCCCCGGTCATGGTGTCAAGCCCCGTATCCACCACGGTCACTTTCCAAGGCTCGCAATGCTGGTCGTGAACCGTCATGCGTTCCTCCTGAATCTCTTTGGTAAAATCAAAAGTAATATCGCTGTTGTGGAGAAAATAATCCGCAAACCACTCCTTGATGACATGCTGCTTGTATCCGGCGCAGACGATGAAATCATTGAAGCCGTAGTAAGAGTACTCCTTCATGATGTGCCAGAGAATCGGCTTGCCGCCGATTTCGACCATGGGCTTCGGCTTGAATTGGGACTCTTCGGTAATTCTTGTGCCTCTGCCACCTGCCAACAAAACTACTTTCATGCTGTAATCCTCCATTTGCTTTTAGATTCGGATCTTTGCGGGAATCATCACTCTTGAAATGCAAAAATGTGCTGCACATTCCATCCGGAACCCTGATTGTATGACAACACACTATTTATTTCATTATACCATATTCCCGATTAAAGTCAAGCGATTTACGTTTTTAATCCCCTTCCCGCTTTCCAAAAAAGCTTCCTTGATTTATTCAAAAAGTGTACAGTTTCATCATAATGAGGCAAGTATTCGTCCTCTTATTTAACATTATGATTCTTTTTATTTTTATTTATCTCGTTATTTGCGAAAAAATTGCCCCCATATAGGCAGGTTGCTGTCTGACTCCCAACGCCCGTTGTGATACCTCTATTCGCCATTTAATACAATTTGACATCTATGCACATTTATAGTATAGGATATAACAAACAGCCGAAGAAATTCAGATTTCCGTTTGAACCCGCATCCTTCGGCTGTTTTTTTATCTTTATTTCTGCTGTCTTTTTTCCTGTATCTCCGCCAGTTCGTTGAGGCGTTCCTGTGTGATGTAATATTTCTTGTTGCAGAAATGGCAGAGAACCTCCGCTTTCCCGCTCTCGTCCGCCAGACCGCGGATTTCGTCGGGCTGCATGGTCATAAAGGCACGCTCCACGCGCTCCAGCGAGCAGTCACAGCGGTATTCCACCTCCTGGCTGTCGAAGATTTCCAGCTCAAAGCCGGGCAGCGTTCTCTCCAGAATCTGTTCGGGGGTGCTGCCCTCTAAAAGCATTTGCGTGACAGGCGGCATGGTTTTGAGCATTTCCTCCAGCTTTTCAATTTCGCGGTGATCGGCGGCGGGCATGAGCTGAATGAGCAAACCTCCCGCCTTGTCCATCTTCCACAGCTTGTCAAAATGCACGCCCAGACAGAAGATGGTGGGAACCTGTTCGCTGACAGCGTAGTAGGCGGTGAGATCTTCCGCCACTTCGCCCGTGACAATGGGAATCTGGCTGCAATAGGGCTGTCCGTAGCCGTAATCCTTCATGACGGTGACGGTGCCTTCCTTACCGATGGCGCCGGCTATGTCAAGCTGTCCCTTGGCGTTGGGCAGGATCAGCAGACCTGCCTCCTGCGCGTAGCCGCGCACATTGCCCTTGCTGTCCGACACCGCGATAAGGGAACCGGCGGGGCCGCCTCCGTTCATGCGCAGCGTCAGCGAGGCGTTGTCCTCCTTAAGCTTGTTGCCCATGATGGACGCGCCGGTGAGAAGTCTTCCCAGCGCGGCGGTGATGACGGGCGTGGTGCGGTGCAGTTCCTGCATCTTCCTGACGATGGCCGTTGAATCAATCGCGGCCGCCATTACCAATCCGTCGGTCGTGATGCATCTGACTAATTTGCTCATTGGGTTGCCATTCCTTTCCTTGCGGCAAAAATAATCCGCTCGCTGGTTTCACGCGGCGGCTGATCGCTCATATCGTCATAGGCGGCGCAGATTGCCAGACCCGCCTCCCGCAGCAATTCCTCGGTTTCGGCATAGGAATAGGCGATCTCGGAAAATTCCTCGCTATACCGCTCGTAGCTGCCGTTCTCCTGTTCTTCAAAGAAATCGAGCGAGATATCCACCCTGCCGCCGCCCGCGTATTCGTTCTGCCACACGCAGTACACGTTCTCCGTCTCATAGACATAGGCGTTGTCCCCCAGCACCGCCTCGTGCTTGTAGGGAGTATTCATGTCGAACACAAACACGCCGTCCGGCTCGAGAAAGAGCGCCACGCGGCGGAGCGCCTCGACCAGTCCGGCGCGGTCGGTGATGTGGTTGAGGCTGTCGAGCGTGCAGACAAACGCGTCGATGGTGCCGTACATATCCAGCTCCTGCAAACGCTGGCGGAGATAGAGGATGCTGCCGTCCGATTTTTCGCGCGCCTTGGAGAGCATATCCTCCGAGAGATCGACGCCGATGACGTCGTACCCCATCGCGGCAAATTTCACCGTCATGCTCCCCGTGCCGCAGGCTAAGTCCACCAGCAAATGCGCGTCCGGCTTGTACCGTCTGATAAGCGCGTCGAGATAGACCGCCCGCGCGTCATAATCCACATTGCCCGTCAATTCGTCATAATATTCGGCAAACAGCTCGTAACTCATTGTGCGTCGGCATCCTCCCCGTCGGGCTGTCCGGCGGAAGCGTCTTCCCTCTCCGCGTCAATACGCCTGAAAATCAGGTCATACCCGTCGCAGCCGTAGTTGAGCGAACGGTTGACACGGCTGATGGTGGCAGTACTCGCGCCGGTTCTGGCGACGATATCGCTGTACACATGCCCGTCGCGCAGCATTTTGGCAACCACCGCGCGCTGGGACATCGCCTTGATTTCCGAGACGGTGCAAAGATCCTCAAAGAAATGATAGCATTCCTCCATGGTTTGCAGCTGCAAAATGCCGCGAAAGAGAAAGTCGAGATTTTCATCTCTCAGTTTATTGTTCATAGCCATAAAAATACCTCTGATGAATGAAATGAACCGCTTGCGGAAGAAGCGGTGGTTCATCATTATTTTAACACATTCCTTAGGAAATGTAAAGCGTTTTAGCGATTTAACACGAGAAATTTTTTATTTTCTGCCGCATCAAAGCCGGAACGGCTTCCCGCAGCCGCAATAGTAGCAGGGCGGCAGCGCTTTTTGATGGCTCTGCGGGTGAAGCTTTAACCATTCTTCCAAGCGATGCAGGTAAAAGAAATACTGCTCCTCGGTGCCGTACCGCTGGTGAAACAGCGTGGCGTAATGCAGATAATACTGCTGACCGCCCGCGTTGCTGTCCTTGGGCAGCGGGGTATCGTCGTCCACGCCGCGACGATGATTAAAAAGACGCGGCGCGTCTAAAATGAGTCCCTCTAATGCGGTGACGTCGGTGTAGTCGTTATATCGGTCGAGAAATTTCTCTCTGACCTGCTGCTCCAGTTCCCTGAAAAGTGCCGCCTGCTGCGCTTCGTCCTCCGGCACGATCCACAGGTCATTGCGCTGCCGTTCCGCCGGATTTTTCACGCCGATTTTCTGCCCCCATTCCTCATAAGGATGGGGCTGCGCACGGTCGATGCCGTATTGCAGGGCGTTGTCCGGCGGAGAGGTGACGTGAAAACAGGTGTGCGGTTCGGGAATATACACACCGCGCTTGTCCTGCTTTTTGGGGTACTTTCCGATGATGGCGGGGGAAATGCCGTCCACCCAGACCCCGTCCCATACACTGAACGCGTGGGACGGCCAGCCCGTTACGGATGAAAAATAGGCTCCCACCGCGACGGTACTCAGCACAAAGATCAGATCGCCTGTCTGTTTGTAATAGGTTCTGCCGCTGCGCGCAAAGCCGTCTTCTTTCATCAAGGGATCAAGCGTGCGGTGAATTCTTTTTACAATGTCTTTGTTATCAAGGTTTTCAAGCGGCATTGAAAAATCCTCCTTTGTACGCGGATATAGTGGTTAGTGGACAGTCATGGAAAGTTAAAAAGTGGGAAGTAAACTGTGTGACCGCTAACCACTAACCACTAACCACTAACGGCTAACGGCTAACGGCTAACGGCTAACCACTGACCACTAACCACTAACGGCTAACGGCTAACGGCTAACGGCTAACGGCTAACGGCTAACCGCTAACCACTGACCACTAATCTTCCGCACATTCCAGAATGAGGCGGCGCAGCTCCTCCACACCTTCCCCCGTGACGGCGGAAAAGGGCTGCATATATTCCAAATCCACATTCAGTTCGTCAGGAATGGCGGCAAGGCGTTTTTTGCGTTCGGTGGGCTTGAGCTTGTCGATCTTGGTGAGGACGATAATCATGGGGAATTCCCCGTCGATCAGGTAATTGAGCATGAGCATATCATCCTTGGAGGCGGGATGCCGCGCGTCGATGAGCATGACCACCAGCCGCAGGTCGCGTTCCTGGTTGAAATATCCCTCGATCAGCTCCGCCCAGCGCTTCTTCTCGGCAGCGCTCACCTTGGCAAAGCCGTAGCCGGGCAGGTCTACCAATCGCGCCCCGTCGAAATTGTAAAAATTGATGGTCGCGGTCTTGCCAGGCTGCGAACTGACGCGCGCCAGACTTTTGCGGTTAAGGATTTTGTTAATCAGCGAGGACTTGCCGACATTGGAATGCCCCGCAAAGACTATTTCCGGCATATTGCTTATGGGAAGCTGCCCGGAAGTACCCGCCGCAAGCTCAAAATACGCGTTTTCAAATTTCATGGGCTTTCCGTCCTTTCAACTATAAATGAGCATGATTGGTAAAACGTACCAAATGTAGGGGACGGCCTCCGGACATCCCGGCAGAACGCACTTGAAGATTAGGTGCATTGAGACGAATACGAATAACGTACCGCATATAAATGTCCTATTTTACGATAGAATTCAGCCGTATCGCGTCGGGACATCGAGGACGCCGTCCCCTACATGGCGCGATTGTCCATTGCCCTTTGTACAATATAACGAATATGCTCATTTATAATAAGGAAGTAAAAAATAATCCCGACGGTGCCATAGGCAAAATGATAAAAGTCAGATACCGCGGCAAAGACGAAAAGGAATATGAGAAATATGTGCTTGT
>CACWOA010000020.1 GCA_902762395.1 uncultured Ruminococcus sp. | reverse complement strand
CGCGTGTTAGATGAATTCGACAATGACGCGCAGCTCTATCTGCTTTCTGTCGAGTATCACGAACGATTTGGCGACAGCATTGATTTCAGTGAACAACAAATCATCAAGGACGATCTTACGAAGGCGCGGCAGGGCGGTTTGAATGATCGTGCGGCAGCAATTGAGGAAATACTGAAGCATTTCTGGCTGGTGGACGGCGAGGAGTCCTCCATTCTGAACGCCTGCTATCCCTTTCCCACTGACAACTATCCCGATCTTTGGCTGTGGTGGGAAGCGCCGCTCTTTCTTCTCTGTGCCGTGATGATTCTGTTTCGCCGCGTTCGTGAACGTCACGCGGAAGTCGAAGAACAGTGCATCGCCGCAAAATGCGGCAGGCGAATTTACTTGCTGCAATTAGCGGCGGCTGTGTTGGCGGCTGTGCTGCTTTATCTGGCGGTCACGGTGGTATTCTTTCTTTTATATGCCGTTTGTGACCATAGCCTGCTGCATCTGATGAACAGCAATATCGCACTCGGAGAATTTTATCCCGATATTCCCCCCTTTAACATAACTCTGCTTGCATATACGCTGCTTTTCTTTGCCAAGACATTGCTGCTGTTGCCTTGCTATATATGTATGTTATACATGGTTTCCCATTATGTAAATCATTACACGACGGCTTTTTTTGTGGGGACTGTGCTGGCGGCATTGTGTTTTATCTGGACACATAAACTCAATTATATGGAACACATGTATGAAAGTTATCGTATTTTGGTGACTCCCGAATGGCTGCTGCCTTTTCTGCTGATTCCTGTGGCAACGGCTGTATTTCTGCGAATCACACGGCGGATACCTTTACGCAAACGGGTGACGAATATGAAATGAAGGTGATTGGGTGGGAGATCAGGCGTTATATGCCTATCCGCTGGCGCTGCTGCTTCCCGCCGCTGTGTCCGCCGCTGCGATGGCTGCATTTGTCAAACAGGCGCGAAAGGCTGATTATGTGGATTGAGGAATGATAAAAATGACAATACTGACGAAAATGCAAGAACAATGGAAACTGACCGCAGGGGAAATGCGGCGGTATCTGAAACCTGTGACATTGATAGTTTGCGGACTGCTGCTTTTCTTTTTCGGCATTCTGCTCAACATATCGGTGGAAAAATTCGGAAGGGATATGAGCGGCGCGACATATGAGCTGCAAAAATCCCTGTATGAACGCTTCGGCACGACGCTTGACGCGGACGAACGGGCGCAGATTGTCAGCGACGCGGACGCGCTGAACAGGGAATACAACGCGCTGATAGAGCAGTATCTCGGTGAATATGACATTCACAGTGAGGACGATTACGATCTGCTGGTGATGACGGCGCAGGATACGGAAGAGGAACGATACGACGAAGCCGCCGCCCGGTGGGGCGCGGAGAATCTGACGTCGCTGTCGGAAACCTGCTGGGCGATTCTGGCGGACAAGGAGCCTCTCAACCACCTGAACTATCAACGGCGGGCCATGGCTTCGGTGATCCAATATTTTAAAGCTTACGACCGCCTGCAGGAAGAATATCGCACAACAGGCACGGTGAAAATGGAACTGGATGGCAGCGGTGCAGAAGCGAACGAAAAAACACTTGCTCCCCTGCTTGCGGATTTGAAGCGGGACAAAGTTTCGCTGTTGTCCGTAAACTCGCATTGGCTGTTTTTCCGTGATTGTATGCGCGACGAATGGGGATTGCTGATTTTCATGCTGTGCGCCTTTGTCACCGTGCCGCTGCTGATCGGCAACCGTTTGGAGGGCGTACAGCCCATGCAGTTGACCTCCCGCGAAGGACGGCGCGTCTTGCCACGGCAGCTTGGCGCGGCGGTGGGCTGTGCCGTACTGGTGAATCTGGCGGCAGACCTCGTCTTTTACCTCGTGTTTTTCCACGGTCAATATGACACGGGCTTCCTGCTGGACTGCCCTGTCAACGCGGGCGCGCTGGGCGAGCGGTTTGTTTTCGATCTGACCTACCGGCAGTTCGTGGAACTGAGCTTTGCCGTTCTGCTGGCGGTTTCGCTGCTGCTCACCTGCGCGGTGTTTGTTATGTCGTATTTCTGTAAAAATTACATAGTCGCGGCAGCCGTCTCCATTCCGCTCGTTATTGTGTGCAACGGCTGGTATGGCGAGCTGACCAAACACGGCTATCCCTTCCATTATCGCCCTATGCCGTTCGCCGTCCTGACCCTGCTCCCCGCCGCCGCTGTTGTCGCGGCTGTGTGCGTGTTCATTTGGAAAACGCGGCGCGAGGATTATCTCTACGGATAACAGGCAAGTGAAAAAAGATTGACGGAAACGGGTGGTGCATATAAAATGAAGGTGATTGGGTGGGAAGTCCGGCGATATCTGCCTCCGATGACGCTGCTGCTTTGCGGCGCGCTGGTACTGCTGATCTATCTGGCCTACGGGAAGGACTGCAACAGCCGATACAAGGACGGCTACGGTCAGAGTTACCGGCTGTCGGTGGAATACCAGAAGCGATACGGGGACAGCATTGACGCCGCCGAATGGGAGGATATAAAAGCGCGGCAGACGGAGGAACGCGCCGCGCTGGATGAAATGTTTGAGAGCGCCATGGGTCAGTACGGGATTCACAGCAAGAACGATTTCGACCTGCTGCGGGAGGCGGAGGAGCAAGACAGCGAGGCGTATGCCGAAGCGCTCCGCGTGTGGGGCGAGGACGGACTGGCGGAGCGTTTGCCCCATCTGAAGGAATGCATGACGCTGGCGTGGAGCGAGCCGCTGGTAAGCGCCATTTTTCACGAGCAGGGGGTGCGTTCCTCGATCAGGCAATGGGAAGCGGCGGAGGAAGCGCGGCAGTCCTTCTCCGTCAGCCAAAGCGATTGGTATGCGGGAGAGAGCGATTTTGTCAAGGCGCGGCTGAAAGCCTCTCTGGACAAGCGCGAGACGGCGGTTTGCAGCGTGGTGTATTCGCTCACATTTCCTTCCGACTATCTGCCGTGGAACGTGCTGATCTGCCTGCTTTGCGCGGTCGTCATTCTGCCGCTGCCGGTTTGCAATACGGTCACAGGCGTGAACCAACTGCAATTTTGCTCCAGGACAGGTCGGAAAATACGGCAAAAACAATTTGTCGCGGCGCTTTTCCTGACAGCGGCGGTGAATGTGCTGACAGACGCCTTGTTCGGCGCGGTCTACTTCTTCGGTGCGGGCAATACGCGGCACCTGTTGGGCAATCGGCTGAATGCGGGCGAATGGGATCATCCGCTCTGGCTCGATCTGACGTATGGGCAGTTTGTCTGGCTTTGCTTTGCCGTGACGCTGCTTTTCTCCCTCGCGTTGAGCTGCGTATTTTTTGCGGTCGCCTGTGGCAGCCGCCATTATCTGACGGCGATCGCGGCAGCGATTCCCCTGCTGATGGCGGAAGGGTTCGCATTCCGCCGGGAGGTGCAGTTCCTGCCGCTGCGGACAGGCAGTGCGGTAGGGTTCTTCCTGCTGCCTGCCGTGGGATTGACAGTCGCGGCGATTTCGGTTTTATTATGGCGGCATAGCGTCAAAGGCGGGACTATTCCCGCGGCACATGCCGCTCAGGAGGTAAGAGACAAATGATGTTTTTCAAAAACGAGATCCGCAAGATACTGCGATTCCCCCTGTTCTGGGTGATGATCGCGGTTTGTGCGGGACTGAATCTCTTCGTGATCGCGGACAGCATGAGCTATGAGCGGGTTGGCATTCAGGCGGTCAATGATTATGTGCGCACCGGAAATGTGCCGTCCTACGACGAGTACAATGTGTGCGTGAATTACGATGCGGTGAAGGAGAGTGCCTATGACCAGTATTACAAGGACTTCGACATCCTGGCATTCAAGGCGGACATCGAAAAAATGTTCGTCACGCAGAGCAGTGCCGCCGCGCAGAAGCTCATCGACCGCAATTATGAGAAGGTGGCGGCGCGAGTGGATGAAATCCGGCAGGACGGCGAGGCGTATGACAACTACTATCCCGGTGTGACCTTTTCGCTCCACGAGATGCTTTACGGCAATCTGTTTACGCTCCTGCTCTTTGAACTGGCGGTAACGGGCTGCTTTATGACCGCCTATCTGATGAAGTACGAGGAATTCCACGATACGCACCAGAATGTCTATGCCACCAAAATCGGGCGTGGCATTGTGTTCAGCAAGGCGGCGGCCTCCGTGGCGGCTTCGGCACTGGCGGCGGTGATCGTGATAACGGCGTCGGTGACGTGCTTCCTTGTCATTCTGCCGCAGTCGTGGACATTCCTGCAAAGCAGCGTTTCGGCGGCGATGGCGACCGAAGACCGAGGCATGGTGTGCTATCCCTTTATCACTTGGACGCGCATGAGTCAGCTCGGCTACCTGCTGCGCGCCTGTGCGGTGACGGTCGGTTACACCGTGACGGCTTCGCTGGTGACGTTCGTGCTGTCCTTCGTCTCCAAAAACGCTTACGTCAACGCCGTGCTGACGGCGATGCTGTACTTTGCCCTTTTCGTGGCGGCGGTGGTGTTTCCCGGCAGCAATCTGTTCGGATTTGTGCTGATGTTCACGCCCACAGCGGGTATGCTGAACGTATCGGACTGGTTCATGGAATATGTGTTTACCCCTTACGTCTCCTATCCCGGTTATGAAACATGGGTCTGTATCGTCTGGCAGCTACTGGCACTGGCGGTCACGCTTCCGCTATGGCGGTATTTTCGGAAAGCGGGCATTCATTGATATTTTTTATCTACTGCTTGACATTTTATTGAGCATATATTACAATATCCTTGGTTGAGTCGGCAGCCTTTCCGACCGACTTTATTTAACAGAAAGAAGTGCAGAAGGATGAAAACAGCAAAGCAAAAAATCGCGTTTGTGCTGGCAATGCTCATGGTAGTCGCTATGGCAGGATGCGGAAAAGGCAAGGACAAAGAAAAGGAAACCAAACAGATTATCGCGGATGACAAAAGCGTGATGAACATGACGTTCACACCGCCCGCAGCCTTTGAGAGCGTGCTTCGCACCATCGAGAAGACTACGGCGGGCGATGTCATACAGAAAGAACTGGATTACACGCTCGCGGATGAAAGCGAAATTGACTATGCCTACTTGTACATGGAAGGCGTTGATCTGGCCGAGCGGCTGAAGTCGGATGAAACGGAAACCAAGGAGATCGAGGGGAGAACCTTTTATATCCGGCAATCCGGTGATAATTACGAGGCCTACGCGCAAAAAGACGCACATATTTACGGCATTTCGTACACCCCGCCCGCGGAAGGAACCCGCGACCCGTTTGATACGGTCATGGATGCGATCCATTTTTCCGAAAAAATGGAAACGGTTACAGATGACGCTGCGTTTGAGGGACTTTCCTATACCGTTGACGAAGAACTGCCGCTCTATAGCACGACGACCACTGTGACGGAAAAGCAGGACGGCACCCTGCTGAAAAAGCTGGTACAGTGGAATTACGGCAAGGATGGCGACAATCTCGATTTCCGCTTTTACGTCTGCCTCCTCAAAAATACCACGCTGGAAAACGAGCTTGATTCCGAAAAAGAATATGAGGAAAAAAACGTCGGCGATATCACTTATAAGGTACTCAAGCCGGACGAGGGCAAAGCCGCCTATGCCTATTATACCCAGCACGGCGACGATGTGTATGAGATCAGAAACAGAGGCGTAAGCAACGGATGGTTTGGGGTATCCCGTTCGGAGGAATCCGAGGCGGCGTTTGAGAAATTCCTCAACTCGGTTCATTTTGCATGACAGCATTCTGAAAACGATACGAAACCGATATGAAAACGTAAACAAGGCTGCTTTCACTCTCCGGACCGGAGGGAGAAAGCAGCCTTGTCTGTTATTTTGAGAAATAGCGGAATTGTTTACTCAGCGTCGTCCTTGGGAGTTTCGTTGTCCTTGCTGTCTTTTTCGTCGTTCTGCTCTTTAAAAGCGCCTGCCGCAATGCTCACGCCAACGGCGATAATAGCTGCGGGAGCAATCCAGCCCCAAAGATCCAGATGAATGAGCCGGCTGAGTAGCAGCGCTGTGCCGACCGCAATCAGAACCACCGCAAAGACCTTGTTGGAATCCTTGTCGAAGAGCCTGATGACACCGGGAACGATGATAAATACCGTCCACCAGCCATCAAAAAGAAGGGAAGAAAGGTCGAATTCGTAGCCCATGGTTTTGGCGGCACAGCCCACACCCACCAGAATGACAATCAAACCCACCACGATGGCGCCGATTTTCTTACGCGTTGTTTTCATAACTATCGTCTCCTTTGAAAAATAACGGAAGATTTCCCGGAGAATGACATCTCCGCTTGACGTCCACATTCTACCACGTCGGCGGAGAAGAAATCAAGCGGTTTTCGGTGAGCTGCAAAAATCGGCGGTCAAAATGCGTATGGGCAGTACAGGAGCACGCAATCGCATTATCTGACTTTTTCATCAATGACCGGGTAAATAGCATCGTCAAAAAAGGACTCTCCGCTTTCGTCCATGATCTGCTGGAATTGCCTGCGGATTCTGACCGGATAGATAAAAAGCGTCAGCGAGAAAAGCATAAACATCACCGCCAGAATCAGCGTAAAGATGAGTGTGTCCATCAGAGCGCTGGTCAGCGCCACAGAAACAATGAAACCGAGGCTTTCATTAAGTTCGGCGCTGCTAAGTGTCTGCGTGAGACACCATTCCTCCACCTTGTCAAAAGCCGCGCCGTATTCGTCATTGAGCCTGCTTCTGTAGTCAAGATAAATTCCCGTTGACAAGTCGGCTTCTTTTGCCTGCGTTTTTTTCTCTTTCATGTTACACACTCCTATTCATTGTCCAAAATATTCCTTGCCGCCTGCGTGATTTTCGCGTAGTTTTCCGTAAACGCCGCGAGATAGGCTTCTCCCTCCGGCGTAATGGAAAAATACTTGCGCGAAGGACCGAGCGGCGATTTGCCGACGCGGCAGGCGATCAGTCCCTTCTTTTGCAGCCGGGTAAGCACAGGATACAGCGTTCCTTCGATCAGCGTGTCAAATCCGTTTTCCATCAGCACAGACAGGATTTCATACCCATATGTCTCGCCCCTGCTGATAACGGAAAGCACACATCCTTCCAGCACCCCTTTCAGCAATTGTGTATCGTCCAAGTTTTCACTCCCCTCTCATAAAAGAAACTACTTGACTTTGCATAGTAGCGGGCAGTTTCATCATACCACAGCTACTTTGCATTGTCAAGTAGTTTCTTTACGTTTTTTGCCATTTTTGATTTTTCTATTCGTCCTTCATCGCTTTCCGAATGCGGCTCAGTGATTCGGGCGTAATGCCAAGGTAAGTGGCAATATGCTTTTGCGGTACACGGTTGCTCAGATAGGGAAAGCGCTTTTTGAAGTGCAGGTATCTTTGGGTGGCGTTTTCTGTAAGGAAGCCGTTTTCACGGTAGTGCTTGTAGCGCAGCGCGCTCTCCAGCATTTCAATCCAAAGCGATTTGAGTTCCTCGCTGTCGTATATCATAGCCTTCATCTTTTCGGCTTCAAAGAGCAGCAGGGTGGAATCCTCCAGCGCCTCCCACATACAGTGATGCTGTGTGTAGCCGATCATGCCCTCGTCCAGGCACCAGCCGCACTCCATGGAAAAATTACGGGTCATGTCATTGCCGTCACTGTCGATGTAATAGCTCCTGACGATACCGCTCAGCACAATGGCGGACTGCCCGGCTTCGTCTCCCATGCTTTTGATGACTGTCCCTTTGGCAAATTCTTTTACCTGAGAGAATGCCACAGCCCGTCGGATGACGTCCTCACTGATGGAAAAGCCGTTAGCTGCGGAAAGTTCAGCCAGCCAGGCGATCAGTTCATTGACATTCATTTTTGCAGCCCCCCGCTTGTCAGTACCATATAGCATATGCCGATCAGATTGGCGCCGCCGTGCGCGATCATGCAGGCGATCAGATGACCGGACTTTTTATATGCCCAAATCCAGACCAGCCCCGCAACAAAGGAAAAACCGATATTATACCAGTCCAGCATGGCAAACATCACATTGAAAAGCAGCAGTGCCGTGGTCTCTCCCATCACGCTTCCGCAGAATGTTTTAGCGATTCCCCTGAAATAGATCTCTTTGCATATGCCGCTGACAAGCACCAGTGCGATGATACGCAGCACAATGACGCCTGCCGAATTTTCAGCCGTATTGGTCATTCCGGATTGTTCCAACTGATAAATGGGGAGAAAGAGCAATTGGAGCATTTCCGTGATGACCAGGGCAAGCACACCGTAAAGGATATCCTTTGCCCATGTTTTCCTGCCGATGATTTCATCTTTCAGGGACAAACCGTTCTGACGGTAGAGAAGCATGGCGCCCGGCAGCAGAATGAGATTGGCAAGTATCAGAATCAGGCAATAGAAATAGGGGTTGACTGTCACACAGTTGGCAATATTGAAAAAACTCATGCCCGGCTGATAGTGGAACAGTGCCAACAGCACCTCAAATCCGGCGACAAAAAAGGTCAGTACGGCTGTCAGATGAAACGCTCTCCCGGCGTTTTGGATATTGGTTTCTTTCATAAGTATCTACCTCCTGAAAGAAAGTATATCACAGTTGTTCCGGATTGTCATTGACATATGTTAATCGACTCATAAGGACTGTTCAAATCTGAGAAAAGACGGCGGTGACGGTCATGATGCCGTCGCGGATGTCGGCAAAGATGTCGCCGTGCATTTTATGCATGAGCTGCCGGCAGATGTAAAGCCCTAATCCGCTGCCCGAATGGGAGCCGACATTAGAGCCGCGCCAGAAGCTGTCGAAGATATGAGGCAGTTCACTTTGCCCCAGTGTGCAGCCGGTGTTGCTGACGGAAAGCAGGGTGCAGTCATCCTCTTCGGCAAAGGTCAGGGCAATGCGCTTGCCGTCCCCGTATTTAATGGCGTTTTCCATGAGATTTTGCAGCACCTCCACAGCGCGGTCGGGATCGCCCTGCATCAGATAGTCTGCGTAATCGTCTACATGAAAATCGGTTTGCAGCAGCGCCAGTTTTTCGGTGTACAGTTCTTTGATCGGATTGACCAGGGAGGAAAGATAGAATTCCCCGTTGGTGACGTCCAGAGGAAGAAAATCCTCATGGGACGCGGTGATGATTTCATTCACATAGGCTTTGATTTCGTCGCATTTGGCGATAATGCTGTGTGCCGCTTGCACTGTCTTTTCTTCTTCACGGTATAATCCTTTTTCCAGCCCCTTGGCGTAGAGTTCGATGATGCCGAGAGGGGTTTTGATGTCGTGCGAGAGCGAAAGCACCAGCGTTTTCTTTTCCTTTTGCAGAGCAAGCTCGGCGGTCTTTTGCTGCTCCAGCGTTTCACGCAGCAGGTCGAGCCCCCAGATAAAGCGCCCGAAATAGCGGTCTTTGCTTTCCTTGAGCGGAAGCGTCAGGTTGCCCTTGGCCAGCTCATAGGGGATGTCGCGGAGCTTGTCGAACGGTTTTATGATTTTTTCCCCAACCAGAAGCAGCAAACCTGTCACCCCCAGTGCAGCCACGAAAAGGCAGAGATTGACAATAAGCAGGGAGTGGGCTTGCTGAGGAACAAACCGGTAATCAAAGCGGTAGGTTGTTCCGTCGATAACGCGGATGACAGAATCGCTGTCACCGTCGTAAAAAGAGGCGGCGTTGCCGTCATTCAGCGCTGTTACGCCTGTGACATATTCATAACCCGCAAGATCGAAAGGGGAGACAAAGCCGCTTTTCTCGATCTCGTAGACAATGCGTCCCACCTCAACACGATAAGGACGACCTGTTTCGTCGTCCTTATCGGAAACAATGATGAAAAGATTGGCGCCAATGAAAATGACGGCCATGACGGCAACAACGGCCGCAAATAAATTCCGGAAGCTCTTCATGTCTTGTTATCATCCCCTCTCATATCGGTATCCCACGCCCCATACAGTAACAATATGCTGCGGCTTTTTGGGGTCGGATTCGATTTTCTGCCGCAGCCATTTGATATGTACCGTGAGGGTCTGCTGCTCGGAAAAGCTGTCGATGCCCCAGATCCGGTTGAAAAGGAAATCCTTGCTCAGCGTCTTTCCGGCGTTTTCCATCAGCAGGCAGAGCAGGTCATATTCCTTCTGTGTCATTTCAAGCGGCGCGCCGTCTTTGAAAACAACGCGCTTGTCCCTGTCTATTTTGAGGAAACCATCGAAAAGCACGGAGGAGGAATAGCGGCGTGCGAAGATGCCTTTGATTTTGGCGAGAAGGATGTCGATATCAAAGGGCTTTTCGATGTAGTCATCCGCGCCGAGAAGAAGTCCGCTGAGCTGATCGTCCTTGTCGGTTCTGGCGCTGACAATGAAAATCGGGGTGTTGTCCGTCTCCCGGAGGCTTCGGCAGACGGCGAAGCCGTCTATGTCGGACAGCATGACGTCAAGCACCACCAGCTTCGCGCCGCCCGCGGCAAAGGATGTGAGCGCGCTTTCTCCGTCGGTGCAGTGCTTCACGGAATATCCTTCATTGCGCAGAAATTCGCACAACAGCCCGCCTAATTCCAGATTGTCCTCTACTACCAGAATATCAACCATGTTGGCAATACCCCCCTTTTTTCAGAAGTAGTGTGAAATGTGAAATGTGAATTTGGAAGAAAACGCTTGCGCGTTGGAAATCTTTTCATTACTATATTCCAAGCGCGCAGCACTTCCTTCATTATTCTTTATTCTCTATTCACTATTCACTCATGAGCTTTGCTCATGAAAGCGAGCGAATGCGAGCGCTTTTACCATCCTTGCTCCAGAAGCCAGTTGTTCAGGCTGCGTTCGCGGTCGCGCAGGTCGGATGGCGTTTCGTACCTGCCTAAATGATACTCCCCTTTGATGTTTCCGTCAACTATAAACATGACGCGGGAGCATTTGGCGGCGACTTTCGCGTCGTGGGTGACGAGCATGATGGTGGTGCCGTCGTCGTTGATTTTGCGCAGCTCCTCCATGACCTCATCGGAACTGGTGCGGTTGAGCGCGCCGGTCGGTTCGTCGGCAAAGATCATTTTGGGGCTGTTAATCATGCTGCGGCAGATGCAGGCGCGCTGGAGCTGTCCGCCCGACACCTCATTGATGTCGTTGTCCGCGATTTCGATAATGCCCAGCTTGCGCATGAGTTCCCTGCCGCGCTCGGTCTTTTCCTTGACGGAGAGCTTGTTTGTCTTGGACTGACGGGCGGGAAGGATGATGTTGTCCAGAATATTCAGATTGCGCAGCATATACATCTGCTGGAAGATGAAGCCCATTTCGTCGAGTCTCACGGCGGCAAGTTCCTTTGCTTTGAGGCGGGAGATGTCCCGCCCGAAGAATTCCACCTGACCGGCTGTCATATCGTCCATGCCGGAAACGGTGTAGAGCAGGGTGGACTTGCCGGAACCGGACGGTCCCATGACGGCGACCATTTCCCCCTCGTCCACGGTGAAATTGACGTTCTTCAATACATTGTTCTGACGCTTGTTGATGATATAGGTCTTGCAAAGATTTTTGACATTCAGAATGGTACTCATAGGTTATTATCTCCTTTAGGCATATTACTCTATAGCCGATTGTAAAAGTTGAAAAATAGCGCAAATATGGGGACATGGTCAACGGGAAAGAGGGACGTTTTTTCTCCGTTTGGAACAAGGCAAATCGTAAGATTAGGCTGTTGCCGTATTCGCCCATCCCCGTCTTGGGTCTTAGCTCGTTCCGCTCGTTCGGCTACGCCTCACTCGTGGGGCGCTGCCCCACCCCCCGCAAGGGCGCTGCCCTTGACCCGGCAGGGAACCAGTCCCCTGCACCCCGCGCTCGCATACGCTCGCTAGTTATGCGCTTCGCTTTTTCTTCTTTTTCATTTACTTTTACAATCGCCTATCTCTTACTCTACAGAATTGATTTCATTGGAATTGACCTTGTGGACAGACAGCGCCGTGAGAAAGACGAAGAAAACGGTCACGGCAATAATAACGGCGGGGTAAAGAAGATAGGCTTCCGGAATATTCACGTCGAAGATGATGGTTTTCGCGCCCATCGCCCGGAAAATCGCGCCGCTGGTGAGTTCGCTCATAGGGGTGGAAATCACGCCCGAAATCAGCGCGGACAGCAGCATGACAATGGTGATTCGCAGCACCTGCCAGCCGATAATGGAGGAATTTTTGAAGCCGATGGCTTTCAGCATGGCGATTTCGCCGCGCTCTTTGGTGAGAAAGGATTTTTCCATCAGCACCGCCACCAGAATATTGATGAGGATGACCACCAGCACAATCAGCCACTTGGTGTCGTTGAGATAGCCGCCCGCGCCGCCTGTGCCTTCATCGGCATATTCGCCGGCAGTCTGCACCGTACAGTCGGGATAGAGTTTCTTGATGGTTTCCATGCGTTCGCTGCGTTCCGACGGGGAAGGATTGTCGTTGAATCTGATTTGAAAGGGATAAACGCCGTAGATATAGGTAAAGTCGTAGCGCTCGTCCTCGTGGAACAGAATGCCTTCACCTGTGCTGGTCATCGTCTGGAACAGGGCGGAAATGATGTAATCCTTGTCGCCCTCGGGAGAGGTGACGGTAACGGTATCGCCTACCGACGCTCCGATTTTGTCGGCAATCACATGGGTTATGGCAATTTCGCGCGTATTCTGAGGCGGGGTACCCTCAATGTAGAAATGGTACATATCGGTGGTGGTATGGATCCCTTCAAATGTGGTGGATTTGGCGGAAAGCTCCCCTTTGGTGACTGTGAATTTATAGCCTATCTCGCCAAATACTTCCACATCATAGCCTTGTTTTTCCATTTGTTTCTGTATATCCTTGATGTCGGCTTCCAGTTTTTCTCTGCCGTTCTCGGTGAAGTAGCCGCTGAATTTCTCGTTGTCGGTCAGCAGCACATCACATTCCGCCATGCCGAACCAGCTCAGCAGTTTCGGGCTTCTCAGGGTAGAGATGGAATTGAGTACAATGGAAATCAGCACCATGCCGATGGTAAAGGTAATCAGCATTATGGTGTATTTGCCGAATCCGCTCAGAATGTCGTTGACGGACATAAACGGCACGGGTTTCATGGGGGATTGAGAAAGTTTCAAAAAGCCCTTCTTTTTATAGCGTTCGCCGGTGGAACCGCTGCGAATCGCGTCAACGGGGGTATAGGTCTTGACCATGCGCGTACTGCGCCAGCAGAACAGCATGATGACAGCGACTACGCCCATCGCGCAGAGGACTTCGAGAACCAGCGGATTTCCGGCGGAAATCATCAGATTCTCGGAGGTCTGACGGAGCAGAAGCTTTCCGAACGGCGCCGAAAGGACAAGACCGACCGCCGCGCCTATAAGGGAAATGGCAAGATACTTGACCAGATAGAGGCTGCGGATGCTGCCGTTCGGAATGCCGATGGCCTTCATAATGCCGATTTCGCGGAATTCCTCGCTCAGCGTGAAAGTGATGGTGAAGCGCAGGATCACAATCGCGATGAGAATCAGACAAAGGCTCAGAATCATCAGCAGACCCACCACGATCATTTCCATCATATAGGCCAATTGCAGCAGGCTTTTGGAGGCGGCAAAGAGAAGGTTCTGACAGTCGTTCATCGCCTGCTCCACAGCGAGAACATCGTCGGTGTAGAGAAAGGTGACGGTTCCTTTGTAGGCGTCAATGGCTTCGTCGGCCATGAATATATCAAAATCCCCATGGTTGATAACAAATCGCGGCGCGTTGATCATGCTGCCGCCGACAGCCGCGTCTTTTAGGTAGCCT